>NZ_JBFUAA010000008.1:0-227213 GCF_056406495.1 Arthrobacter sp. P1_B9 | reverse complement strand
GTCCCATCCCGAACCCGGAAGCTAAGACCCACAGCGCCGATGGTACTGCACCCGGGAGGGTGTGGGAGAGTAGGTCACCGCCGGAACACCATTAACGGTCGAGGACCCCCACCACCAGGTGGGGGTCCTCCCGCATTTAACCCCCCCTCTCAGGCAGGGCCGGGACCCCGGCCCCGGAGCCCGGGCCCACGGCCAGATGCCCCCAAACCGGTCCGGTACACGCCCTGCCATAACAGCGGCCCCGGGGCCCGCCACGAGCGCCCCACATCCCCGGGCAGCCGGCAGGGCATCCAAGGCCGGTGCCGGCGTCGCCCCGCCAAGGCCTCCCCTCACTGCCCGCCAGGATGCTTCTAAAGTCGTCAAGCCGGGTTCTGATAGCGCAGCCAGCGCAGCGAAAGGACAAACCAGCTCCTTGGAACTGGCCCCGCTACGTATTAAGTTCCTGGCGTTGTGCAAGTATGAGTCCACTGACCTTTGGGGGTGACCGGTGATGATCACAGGCAAGTTCAAGTACTCCGCTACTACCACAATGCTGGGGCTGATCTGCGTCCTAACAGCCTGTGGCATGGAGGTGCAGCAGTCCTCCAATGCCCAGTCCTCGCAGTCCCCGCAGCATACGGAATTCGGCTCTATCGAGGAAGCCCGCCGAGCCGTTGCCGATGTCATTGGCTGCGAGGAAGCGCCCAAAACGGCCCCAATCATCAATCCGGAGCTGGCCGGTTACACGGCCGAATACGCCGTCTGTTCAAAACGTGTCCAGGTCGAGTGGTTCAGGACCGAAGAGGCCCGAAATGCTGAGCAGCAGCTGTATGCGGACAGCACCCAGCCTTTAGCCATCGTGGAGGGTAAAAACTGGATGGTCGTGGACATGTCCGAGGCACTTCAGGAGTCTCCGAGCGGTATGGACTTGAAGGGCCTGGCGCAAGAGCTCGGCGGCGAGTTCAAATCCGTGAATGGTGCCAAGCCGTCTTAGAACGCCAAGAGTTAGGCCTCATCAGTACGTGGGAGATTCCCCTCGGAGGCAATACCATGGGTGAGCCACGCCCAAGCCAGGCCACAGCACCAGACTGCCAGCCACTCACAGAGCAGCCGGATATAGACTTACAGACCATGGGACGGGTCAGCAGCGGGCAGCGCCCGGGGTGGCTACCTGGCGGCACAAAGTACGCCGGCGGGGACCGCGGCGGAACTCGGTGAAATGGCGCCGACGAGGGGGCTTCCGCTCTCGGCGCAATTTGACGGCGATCGGCGCCCGATTCCAGTGATTTTCCCCAAAAAAGGCCGAAAACACGCGGAATTTGCCACCTCTGAGGCGCCAAGCTGGTAAGTTTTCGAACAGTGGTTTGTACGCATGCCGTGTGCAGGCTCCAAAAATCGTGACCGTCCAGGAGGACATAAATGGCTAAGAACCGTAGTGAACTTGTTGCAGAGGTAGCAGGCAAGGCCGGCACCAGCCAGGCAGCAGTCAACTCCGTGCTCGACGCACTGTTCGAGGTCTTCGAGACCTCCGTCGCCGCGGGCGAGAAGATCACCATCCCGGGCTGGCTCGCCGTAGAGCGCACCGACCGTGCAGCTCGCACCGGCCGCAACCCGCAGACCGGCGAGACCATCCAGATTGCCGCTGGCCACAGCGTCAAGCTGACCGCCGGCTCCAAGCTGAAGGCTGCAGTCGCCAAGAAGAAGTAGTCTTCTTCGCAGGCTTGAAAGGAGCGGCAACCCTCGGGTTGCCGCTCCTTTTGCGTCCCCGGCCAGTCCCCGGCCAGTCCCTAACCCGGTCCCTAACCGGTCTTAGCCCGGCCGGGCGGCCTTCCCGACGAATCCGCAGTCCTTTGAAGGCCGGGCCGGCCTGGCGGATCCCCAGAGGCCCAGCCGCCGGGGCCGATTCGCTGAGCTAGGCGGCGTAGCGGACAATGGAGGTGTGCCTTCCGCAGTAAATCCCACGCCCACAACCGCAGCGCCCGTTCCCCCCGGGGACGCACGCGGCCCTGGCTCCGGTCCCGCCGGGATTGCCCGGCCTTGGCTGATCGCAGGCCTTGGCGCGTTGTTTATTGGCCTGGTAGCGGCACTTATCTTCTCCGGCGCAGCAGCCGCCCGCGAGGTCTCAGATCCCGGGGCACTGGTGCGCTGGGGGCTTCCGGTGAGCAAAGCGATCCACAACGTCGCTGTCGCCACCGTGATCGGCGGCCTCATCTTCGCCGTCGGCATCCTGCCGCGAAACAGGAACGGCTCCCGGTCCAAGGAGCAGGACGCCCCGGAACATCCGGCCTTCACCCGGGCGCTGGCCGTGGCAGCGGCCGCCGGCGCCGTCTGGACGCTGTCCGCGATCACCGTGCTGGTCCTGGGCTACGCGGACATTGCGGGGCAGGGCATCTCCGGGGATCCGGAATTCACCCGCTCCCTCGTTTACTTCATGACGGACATCGAAACCGGACGCGCGTGGCTGGCTGTCGTAATCATCGCCGCCGTCGTTACCACCGCCCTGTTCGGAGTGCGCTCCCGCGGCGGCCTGGCACTGACACTGGTCCTTTCGCTGATCGGTCTGGTTCCCGCTGCCCTGATCGGACACTCCTCCAGCTCCAGCGACCACGAGGGCGCCATCAATTCGCTCGGCCTGCACCTGGTCGGCGTATCGGCCTGGGTGGGCGGCATCATCATGCTCGCGGTCCTCTCCGGGGTCCTGGAGGGCACGGGCGCCGGCGGCCGCACCTCGGGGGCAGCTTCGGGGACTGCAGACATCACCGAGCCAACCCTGCGCCGGTTCTCATCCCTGGCCGGCTTTGCCTTCGCGCTGGTCTTCGCCTCAGGCGTGATCAACGCCAGCATCCGCCTCACCACATGGGCAGACCTCTTCGGCTCCGCCTACGGGCAACTGATCCTGGCCAAGACGGCAGCGGTCCTGGTGTTGGGCGGCATCGGGCTCATGCACCGCCGCTGGGTCATCCCGCAGCTGGGCAACCGCGCCATGGGCAGGTCCGCGCGGCGGGTGCTGTGGCAGTTGGTGATCGTGGAGCTGATCATCATGGGAGCGACGTCCGGGATCGCCGTCGCGCTGGGGCGTTCCGCCCCGCCGCAGCCCACCACTTTCGCCCCCGACGCTTCGCCTGCCTTCATCCTCTCGGGCTACGAGCTGCCGCCGGAACTGACCCCGGACCGATGGCTCACGGAGTGGCGGCTCGACTGGCTCTGGATCGCCGTCGTCGTATTTGGCCTGGTGTCCTACCTCCTCGGCGTACGAAGGGTGCTGAAGCGGGGCGACTCGTGGCCCTGGTTCCGGACGGTCAACTGGGTGATCGGACTCATGGTCCTCACCTACGTGACCTCGGGGCCGCCGTCGGTCTATGGCAGGGTGCTGTTTTCGGCGCACATGGTGGACCACATGGCCCTGACCATGGTGGCCCCCATCTTCCTGGTCCTCGGCGCCCCCGTGACGCTGGCACTGCGGGCGCTGACCCCCCGGCGCGACAGCTCCCGCGGGCCGCGCGAGTGGCTCATGATCTTCATCCACTCCAAGTTCTCGCAACTGGTGACCCACCCGCTGTTCGCGGCCGCCAACTTCGCCGGCTCGATCGTGCTTTTCTACTACTCGGATGCGTTCGGCTATGCGATGCGGGACCACGTGGGCCACGAACTCATGAACCTGCACTTCGCCCTCACCGGCTACATCTTCGTGCTCACCATGATCGGCACCGATCCGTTGCCGCGCCGCGCACCGTACCCCATGCGGCTGCTGCTCCTGTTGGCCACCATGGGCTTCCACGCGTTCTTCGGCGTCGCCATCATGGGCGGCACCGGACTGCTGGCCGCCGACTACTTCGGCAACCTGGGGCGGACCTGGGGCCCCGCGGCCCTGCTGGACCAACAGATGGGCGGTGCCGTGGCGTGGGGGATCGGCGAAGTGCCAACCCTGCTGGTAGCGATCGGAGTCGCCGTGATGTGGTCCCGCTCCGACGCGCGCGAGTCCAAACGCACCGACCGGGCGGCGGACAGGAATAACGACGCCGATCTCACCGCTTACAACGATATGTTTGCCAAGCTGGCCGAGCGCGACGCCAGGCTTGCCGAACGCAATTCAAAGCTGGAAGGACGCTCATGACCGAAACCGTACGCACCCCCCTCCGGGTCCGGGCCTCCGAACTGGTGGGCCGCAACTGGCTTAACACCGGTGGCAAGTCCCTGGACCTTGAATCCCTGCGCGGCAAGATCGTGCTGCTGGACTTCTGGACGTTCTGCTGCATCAACTGCCTGCACGTCCTGGACGAACTCCGCCCGCTCGAGCAGCAGTACTCGGATGTCCTCGTGACGGTCGGGGTGCATTCGCCCAAGTTCGAGCACGAGGCCGATCCCGTGGCGCTGGCGGCCGCCGTCGAACGCTACGAGATCCGCCACCCTGTCCTCGACGACCCCGAGCTGGACACCTGGAAGGCCTATACGGCCCGGGCCTGGCCGACCCTGGTAGTCATCGATCCCGAGGGCTACATCGTGGCGCACCTCTCCGGCGAGGGCCACGCGGACGGCCTCGCCGTGCTGATCCCCGAGCTGATCGCCGAACACGAAGCCAGGGGCACCCTGCACCGGGGCGACGGCCCCTATGTGGCGCCGGAACCGACGTCGGGCACGCTGCGCTTCCCGGGCAAGGCCCTGTTCCTGCCCGCCGGCCGCGGCGTCGGAGGCGCCGGCGACGGCTCGTGGCTGGTGACCGACACCGGCCACCACCGGCTCGTGGAACTCTCTACCGACTTTCAGACCGTGCTGGCCACGTACGGCTCCGGCGAAAAGGGCCACGCCGACGGCAACGCCGCCACCGCCCGGTTCAACGAACCGCAGGGCCTGGTGCTGCTGCCTGAGGATGTCGCCGCGGACGCCGGTTACGACGTCGTCATTGCCGACTCAGTGAATCACCGGCTCCGCGGGCTGTCCCTCACGGACGGCACCGTCCGGACGCTGGCCGGCAACGGCGTACAGCGGCTGCTGGAAACCGGTCCGGCCCGCGTGGACGAGGAAGGCGCCGCCTACGGTACCCGGCTCGAGGCGGACCCGCTCGCGGTGTCCCTGAGCTCGCCGTGGGACGTCGTCTGGTCCACCAAGCTCAACGCCGTGGTGGTCGCGATGGCGGGAGTGCACCAGATCTTCAGCTTCGACCCGACCTCCGGGGCCGTAAAGATCATCGCCGGCAACGGCCTCGAAGGGCTCCTGGACGGCCCGGCCGCTGAAGCCTGGTTCGCCCAGTCCTCCGGCCTCGCCGAAGACGCGGACGGCAACATCTGGGTGGCTGACTCCGAGACCTCCGCCCTGCGCAAACTCGTGATTGATGACGCGGGCAGCATCACCGTCGAGTCGGCGGTGGGCAAGGGCCTGTTCGACTTCGGCTTCCGCGACGGACCCGCCGGGGAGGCGCGGCTGCAGCACCCGCTCGGCGTCACGGTGCTCCCTGACGGTTCGGTGGCCATCGCGGACACGTACAACGGCGCAGTCCGCCGCTACGACCCCGCAACGGGCACGGTCTCCACGCTGGCCCGCGGACTGTCCGAGCCCTCGGACGTGATTGTGGACCACACCCAGGTCGCCGGATCCGAACCGTTGCTGGTGGTGGTCGAGGCCAACAAGCACCAGCTCGTGTACGTGCCCATCCCGAAGGAAGCCCAGCAGGTGGACGAGGGTGCGGCGCAGACCCACCGGCCCAAGAGCCCCGTGGCGCCTGGGCCGCTCGAACTGGCGGTCCGCTTCACGGCGCCCACCGGCCAGAAGCTGGACGACCGCTGGGGCGATCCCACCCAGTTGAAGATCTCGTCCACACCCCCCGAACTGCTGGTCTCCGGCGGCGGGACGTCCGTGGGGCTCCTGCGCACCCTGGAGCTTTCCTCCGACGTCCCCGAGGGCGTCCTGCACATCACCGCCCGCGCGGCCGCGTGTGACGGGCCCGAAGACGCCGACGGCGAGATCCCGGACCATGCGGCCTGCCACCTCTACCAGCAGGACTGGGGAATCCCCGTGCTACTGCAGGCCGACGGAGACACCGAGCTGGTCCTGGACCTGCGCGGAATGGACTGAGCCGCTGCGCCAAGGCTGAGCCGAAGGCTGCCGTCCGTGACCCTGAATCACGGACAGCAGCCTTTTGGCTTTCTTCGGGCCTCCGGCCGCGGAGCCCCGGCGGGTACTAATAGTCCAGCTGCGGCGTGAGCTTGACGGTGTCGCCGTCGATGTCCAGACGGGTCGTGAAGCTGAAATCGTGGACGGAGTCGATGTCGGACACGGCGCCCGAGAACAGATCCTGTTGGCGGGCCTTGATCCGGGCCTTGCCGTCGAGGGGCGCCACCACCCAGCGGCCGCCGAACGGCTCGATGCTGACGCTCGGGTAGTCCGTGATGCTCCAGTCGATGGTCCCGTCCATCACGCGGTTGTTGGTGGCGTGGTAGAACGGGCAGTTGGGCTGCAGCTTCTGCTGCTTGTCGGCCTCGTCCGCGCAGGAGTCCAGGAACTCCTTGACCTTGCCGCTCACGGCCTCCTTCAGGGCGCCCGTGGCCTCGGTCAGCAGGTTCAGCGGGGCCGGAGGCGCGTCCGCGGCCGACACGGTGGCGCGGGTGGCCGGGGCGGAGAAATACTGGCCGTTCAGGGTCGCCTCGTACTCGCCCGGGTAGAAGACTGCGAAGGAGTTGCGGCCGTTGGGCATGTTCACCGGCACGCCGTTGAGGGTGGCCTCGCTGGAGTTGACCACGGTGACGTCCAGGACGGGCAGCTCAGAGGGGACGAAAGACCATTTGTGGAAGAACAGCCACTCGGTGCCGGAGCGCTCCAACAGGAACTCGGTCCGCAACTTGTTGCCGTCGACTGTGTACTCCATGGGCACCATGACCTGATTGGCACCGCGCTCTTCCGCGGCGCCAAGCTTGACGTCGGAGACGCGTGCCGCCGCGGTTTGTAGGGCCGTGCCGTCGAGCATCGCCGGGTTGCTTTGTGGCACGGAGGCGCGCAACAGGCCCAGCGCCTTTTCGCCATCGCCCTTTTGCAGGGCACTCAAATATTCGCGGACTGGCTGCTGGGGCCCGGCAATGGAGTCGTTCACCAGGTTGATCGACACGATGGCCCCGGCGACGGCAAGCATCAGTCCCAGCAGCCACACTGCTGCGATTTTGACCAACGCCTGACTCATCTGCACCATTCTTACGTTACCTGTACCCCACAGGAATCCCGGTGTCACAGTCCGCATCTGTGACGCGGAGCATGGCTGAAGGCCGCCCGGCCCACGGGCAGGGAACGTTCGGTTGGATGCCGCCGCGGTGATCCCTAGCGGCGGCGGCGTTTGGAGGAAGTGCCGAAGACGCCGCGGAGCAGTTCCCTGCCAAGCTGGGTCCCCAGCGAGCGGGCCATGCTCTGAAGGCCACCGCCCAGGGCCCCTGCGAGTTCGCCGCCAATGCCCCCGCCACCGCCGGCCGGCGGCTGCGCCGGCCGGGGGGCACGCCGCTCGGCCACGTTGTCATCGTCGGGCATCCTGGGCGCCGGCGCGGGGCGGCTGCTGGGGCGGCCAAGGATTTCCTCCTCGATCCGCCGGGCTTCGGCGTCGATGGCGCGGGGGTCCAAACCGCCGCCCTGGGCGGATTCCTGGCTGCCGCCGTCCCGGGCGCCGCCGTGGTGTGCGGTCCCGGCCGCCGGCCCGGTGGGGGCAGCGCCTGTGCGGTCACCGCCTTCGGCGGCGATCTTCTCGTACGCCGAGATGTTGTCGACGGCGGTGCCGTACTTGGGCAGCAGGGCGGAGGCGGCGACGGTGCTGGAGATCAGCTCGTCGGTGCTGGGACCCATCACGGACTCCGGGGCGCGGAGCCGGGTCAGCGCCACCGGGGTCGGCGCGCCCTTCTCATTCAGGACTGTGATGACGGCCTCGCCGATGCCGGCGGTAGTGAGGGTCTCCTCGAGGTCGTAGTCGCTGGTCGGGAAGGTGGAGACGGTGGCCCTGAGGGCCTTGGCGTCCTCCGGGGTATAGGCGCGGAGGGCGTGCTGCACGCGGTTTGCCAGCTGGCCGAGGACGTCGGCGGGGACGTCCTTGGGGGTCTGCGTGACGAAGAAAATGCCGACACCTTTGGACCTGATGAGCCGGACGGTGGTGGTGATCGCATCAAGGAAGGCTTTCGAGGCGCCGTTGAACAGCAAGTGGGCCTCATCGAGGAAGAAGACGAGCTTGGGCTTGTCGAGGTCCCCGGCCTCGGGCAGGTCCTCGAAGAGGTCGGCCAGCAGCCACATGAGGAACGTCGAGAAGAGCATGGGCTTGGTCTGCAGCGTCGGAAGCTCCAGGCAGCTCACCACACCGCGACCGTCCGGCGCGGTACGCAGCAGTTCGGCGGTGTCGAACTCGGGTTCGCCGAAGAACTTCTCCATACCCTGCGCCTCGAGCGTGATCAGTTCGCGCAGGATCACGCCGGCGGTTGCCTTGGAGAGGCCGCCGAGTTCCTCAAGTTCGTCCTTGCCCTCGGCCGAGGTCAGGAATTGGATCACGGCCCGCAGGTCCTTGAGGTCGATCAGCTCCAGGTCTTTCTTGTCCGCGAAATGGAAGACGAGCTGCAGGCTGGATTCCTGGGTCTCGTTCAGGTCCATGATGCGGGAGAGCAGGATGGGGCCGAAGGAGGTGATGGTGGCGCGGACCGGTATGCCCTTGCCGTCGCCGCCGAGGGCAAGGAACTCCACCGGAAAAGTCTTGCCCGACCAGGCCTGGCCGATGCTCTCCGTGCGGGCCAGGAGTTTTTCGGTGCCCGTGGCGGCGGTGGCCAGGCCCGAGAGGTCGCCCTTGATGTCGGCCAGGAACACGGGCACGCCGGCGGTGGAAAGCTGTTCGGCCATCATGTGCAGCGTGACGGTCTTGCCCGTGCCTGTCGCCCCGGCCACGAGGCCGTGCCGGTTCATCATCGCGAGCGGCAGCCGGACGGAGGCTTCCTTGTGGAGTTCGCCGTCGACGATCGCCGCGCCGAGCTCGATCGTCGGGCCGTCCAAAGTGTAGCCCTGGACGATCGTGGCGACTTTGTCTGCAGTGGATTTGATGGCCATGCGGTTAGCTTAGCCGGGTCCGGGGTTCCCGGACCCGGCTAGGAGTGGCTTATTCGGCGAGGGCCTTGAGGACCTCCTTGGCCACGTCCTCGCTGGACTGCGGGTTCTGCCCGGTGATGAGGTTTCCGTCCCGCACAACGTGAGACGTCCAGGCCGCGCCGTTCTCCACTACCGCGCCCTTCTCCTTCAGGACATCCTCCACGAACCACGGTGTATTGGGTCCCGTGCCGCCACCCAGCTCCTCCTCATTGGTGAAGACGGTGAGGCGGCGTCCGGCGAAGGTGAACGCGCCGTCGTCGTCCGTGGCGCTCAACAGCCCGGCCGGGCCGTGGCAGAAGGGGGCAATGATCTTGCCGGCCGTGTTGACGGCCGTCAGCAGGCGGCCAAGGTCGGCATCCTGGTACAGGTCGGCCATGGGCCCGTGGCCGCCCGGCATCACGACGGCGTCGTAGGCGGAGGCGTCGACGTCGGCCAGCACCAGCGGGTTGGACAGTTCGGCGTCGAGGGAATCGATGTAGCGGCGGAAGCTATCCGCACGGTCCTGCCCACCGGCGGACTCGGCCGCGAGGCTCACCTCATCCACCGTCGGCTTCTTGCCGCCCGGAGTGGCGATGTGCACGGTGTGGCCCGCGTCGAGAAGGGTCCGGTGGGAGACGACGAGCTCCTCGGCCCAGTACCCGGTGGGGTGTTCGCTGCCGTCGCGCATCGTCAGGGAATCTGCTGCCGAGACAACCATCAGAATATTTTTAGCCATGGTGCTGCTCCTGTTCTGCCGGCAGGGCCGGCGGACGGTGGATAAGGTGAAATATGGGAAGCGGCGCGGTTCAGCGGGTCGCTTCGAGTTCCGCATAGGTGGCGTCGTCGAGGACGACGCCGGCGGCGGCCAGGTTCTCTTCAAGATGCTTGACGGAGCCGGTGCCGGGGATCGGCATCATGACGGGGGACCGGCGCAGAAGCCAGGCCAGCGCCACCTGGGAAGTCGTGGCGCCCAGCCGCTTCGCCGCCTCGTCGAGCGGTCCGCCCGGCCGGGCCAGCTCGCCAGCGGAGATCGGCGCCCACGGAATGAAGCCGATGCCGTTCTCCTCGGCGTACTCGAGGACGTCCTCGGAGCTGCGGTCGGTGAGGTTGTAGCGGTTCTGCACCGTGGAGACGGTGAAGTACTTCCCGGCTTCCTCCAGGTCCTCGACGCTGACCTGGGAGAGGCCGAGTGCCTTGACCTTGCCTTCCTTTTGCAGATCGCGAAGCACGGTGAATTGCTCGTCGCGGCCCACCTTGGGGTCGATCCGGTGCAGCTGCAGGAGGTCGAGGGAGTCGACCTTGAGTTTGCGCAGGCTCAGTTCCGTCTGCTGGCGCAGGTATTCGGGCCGGCCGACCGGAACCCAGACGTTGGGGCCGGTGCGGGTGAACCCCACCTTGGTGGCGATCTTGAGGCCGTCCCGGTAGGGATGCAGCGCCTCGGCGAGGATTTCCTCGCTGATGTTGGGGCCGTAAGAGTCTGCGGTGTCAATGAAGTCGACGCCGAGCTCCACGGCGCGGCGCACGACGTCGACCGCGGCGGCGCGGTCTGCCGGCTCGCCCCAGACGCCGTCGCCGACGATCCGCATGGCGCCAAAGCCCAGCCGGTGGACGGTTCCCAGATCCTTGAGGGCGATCGTGGCGGATTTTTTCGGATGCTGTGAATTGTCGTGGCTCATAGGAAAGTGAACATCCTCAGTCTGCTGACTATTCCAAGGCTCCCTAAGGGGGCGTCCCCGCCCGGCGATGCGGGGGGCGCCTGCAGGCGTGCGTTCCGGGCATTCCGGCGGCAAAACCTGCGCCGTGACGGAATTACGCCACCGATTAGCGTTTCTGCGATTTTGCCTTAGACTGTGGCATGCCCAACTCGTTCCCGCGCATCGTGCTGGCCTTTGCCGTGACCCTCGGCCTTGTCCTGCTGGGCGGAAGCCCCGCTTCGGCCGCTGCGGCCAGTACCTCGGGACCCGGAATCGATGTGTCCTGGCCGCAATGCGGGAAGACCCTCCCAAAGCAGCCGGCCTTCGCGATCGTCGGCGTCAATCATGGCCTGGCCAACAACACGAACCCGTGCCTGGCAAGCCAGCTGGCCTGGGCCAAGACCGCAAAGTCCCCGGCAGCGACGGCGCAGCCGAGGGTGGCGCTGTACGTCAACACGGCCAACCCCGCCCGGCAGGGGTCCTGGTGGCCCACGTTGAACACCTACAACGGGGTGAAGGTCACAAACCCCTACGGCAACTGCGCCTTGGGGTCGCTCAAAGCCTGCTCCTATATGTATGGGTGGGCCAAGGCGTCCGACGACGCCAAGCGCCGCGGGGTCAGCAACCCGCAGTCCTACCTCTGGTGGCTGGATGTGGAAACGGAAAACACCTGGCAGACAGACAAAGCCGCCAACGTCGCCGTCCTGGAAGGCATGGCCGCCTACTTCAAGAAGATCGGCGCCCGCGTGGGCCTCTACTCCACCGCCTACCAGTGGGGGGAGATCGCCGGAACCGTGAAGTTCGCCAGCCCGCTGGCAGGTCTGCCGAGCTGGCTCGCTGGAGCGGGATCGGCGGCCGGGGCCAAGGCGAACTGCGCCCGCCCCGGACTCACCCCGAACAGCCGCGTCTCGATGACGCAGTACATCTCCGGGGGCCTTGACTACAACTACTCGTGCCCCTGAGCCGCCTGCAGAAATATCCCGGGGGCCGCCGTCGTTGACCCCAGTGTGCCCGCGCCGGAAACCCGGTGCCACCCAGGACCGCAGTCCCAACTCCGGCCCGCACACTGCTCCGCTACGAAAGGCCGGCTTTTCCGTGACTGTTCCGCTTTCCATTCTTGATCTCGCAACCATCGGCCCGGGCCAGACGGCGGCCGAAAGCTTCGCCGGCAGCGTGGCCATGGCGCAGCTCGCCGAGGACCGGGGTTACCGGCGGATCTGGTACGCCGAGCACCACAACATGTCCGCGATCGCCTCGTCCGCCACGAGTGTGCTGATCGCCCACGTCGCGGCCCACACCTCCAGCATCCGGCTCGGCGCCGGCGGCGTGATGCTGCCCAACCACTCGCCGCTGACCATCGCCGAACAGTTCGGCACGCTTGAGACCCTGCACCCGGGCAGGATCGACCTCGGCCTGGGCCGGGCGCCGGGCAGCGACCAGAACACCATGCGCGCCCTGCGCCGCGATCCGATGTCGGCAGACAGCTTCCCGCAGGACGTCCTGGAGCTCCAGGGCTACCTGAGCGGCCCCACCCGCATCCAGGGCGTGGAGGCCACCCCGGGCAAGGGCACCAACGTGCCGCTGTACATCCTGGGGTCCTCCCTGTTCGGCGCCAGGCTGGCCGCCCAGCTGGGCCTGCCCTATGCGTTCGCCTCGCACTTCGCGCCCAACGCGCTGCAGGATGCGGTGGCGGTCTACCGCCGCGAATTCCGGCCCTCCGCGCAGCTCGAGGCCCCGCACGTGATCGCCGGAGTCAATGTCATTGCCGCCGATTCCGCCGCTGAGGCGCAGGCGATGTTCCAGGCCACCAAGCGGGCCAGGGTTTCCTTGTTCTTCGGCAATGGCCGTGTGTTCAGCGACGACGAGGCGGATATGATCCTGGACTCGCCCCAGGGCCAGCAGATGGCGCAGATGATGAAGTACTCCGCGGTGGGCACCCCCGAGGCCGTCCTGGCGTACCTCGAGGAGTTCACGGCGCACGCCGACGCCGACGAACTGATCGTGGCGCACCAGAGCACCGGGACCGAACCCCGGCTCCGTTCTGTGGAACTTCTGGCCGACGCCGCCCGCCTCGTGCGGGCATAACGACCTGGGGCCTTCCGGGCTACAGTTCCCGGCGGGCGCCCTCGGACGCGGTGACGGGGAAGATGTGCGGGGCCGCGTATCCGGCTCGGGCGAAGTCGCGGGCAACGCCCGCGGCCACCGTTGCGGCGCCGTCGTTGCGGACCAGAGCAATGGCTGCGCCACCGAAACCGCCGCCGGTCATGCGCGCGCCGATGGCGTCCAATCCCTGCGCGCTGGCCACGGCGAGGTCGAGCTCAGGGGTGGAGATCTCGAAGTCGTCGCGCATGGACTCGTGCGATTCGTTGAGGAACGGCCCGATCGCGGCGGGGCCGGAGGTCCGCAGTGCCGTCACGGTGTCGAGCACCCGCTGGTTTTCCGTGATGATGTGCCGGACCCGGCGGTAGGTCTGTCCGTCGAGCTGTGCCGCGGCGCGGGGAAGATCGTCCGGGCCCAGCGCCCGCAGGCTGCCGACGCCCAGGCGGCGGGCGCCGTCCTCGCAGGAACGGCGGCGGCTGGCGTAGCCGCCGTCGGCATGGGAATGGCTGGTGCGGGTGTCGATCACGAGCAGCCCCACCCCGGCACCGGCGAAGCCGAGGGCAACCGGCTCGGTCGAGACGTTCTGGCAATCGAGCAGGATGCCATGATCGGGCTCGCCAAGGAGCGAGGCCGACTGGTCCATGATGCCGGTGGGCGCGCCGACCACCCGGTTCTCGGCCAGCTGGCCGATCCGTGCCAGTTCAGGCCTGCCCAGCCCCAAGTCCCAGAGATCGTTCAGGGCCAGGGCCACCGCGCATTCGATTGCGGCGGAGGAGGACAGCCCGGCGCCGGCCGGGACATCCGAGGTCAGCGCCAGGTCCAGGCCGGACATCCGGGACGGGACGCCGGAACCGGCTGCTGAACCGGACGCGACGCCGGAACCGGCTGCTGAACCGGACGCGACGTCGGAACCGGCGCCGGCTGCTGCCGCCCGGGACATCGCCCAGGCCACGCCGAGGGGGTACGCGGCCCAGCCGGTGAGGCTATCCGGGTCCAGGCGGTCGAGGCTTACCTCTATGACGCCGGGGAAAGAGCTGCTGGTGACCCGGAGCAGACGGTCTGCGCGGACGCGGGCCGCCACCGTGGTGCGCTTGTCGATCGCGATCGGAAACGCGAAGCCCTCGTTGTAATCCGTGTGCTCACCGATCAGGTTGACCCGCCCGGGCGCCGACCACAAGCCGTCCGGCGCGCCCCCAAACTCGCTGGAAAAGTACCCACTTTCCCGTTCAAGGACCTCGTTCATGGCTGGGCTGCTTCCTGTTCTGTTGCTGGGAGTTCTGTGCGGAATGGCTCGAGCCCTGGTGTACGCGGTGGCGGCGATGCTGCCTCCATGGCGTCCCGGAGCCGGGCGGCGGCCGTTTCCGGCGGGATGTCCGCGATGAATGCCCCCATCGCGGCTTCCGACCCTGCCAGGTACTTGAGCTTGTCCTCCTCCCGGCGGGGCGAGGTCAGTTGCAGCATGAGCCGGATGTCGTCCCGGTGGGCGTGGACGGGAGCCTGGTGCCACGCCGAAATGTACGGCGTGGGGCTGTCGTAGAGGGCATCGACGCCACGCAGGAGCTGGCGGTACAGCAGGGAGAACTCATCGCGTTCCTCGTCGGTCGTGGCGGCGAGGTCCGGGACGTGCCGGTGCGGGAGGATATGCACTTCCAGCGGCCAGCGCGCGGCAAACGGGACAAACGCCGTCCAGTGCTCGCCCTGGAGCAGCACCCGCTCGGATTTCTGCTCGAAGCTGAGGATGTCCTCGAACAGCGCGCCGCCGTAACTTTCGATCGTGCGGACCAGCTGGGCCGTGCGCGGCGTGATGTACGGGTAGGCGTAGATCTGTCCGTGCGGGTGGTGCAGCGTCACGCCGATCGCTTCGCCGCGGTTCTCGAACGGAAAGACCTGTTCGACGCCGGGCAGCGCGGACAGCGCGGCCGTCCGGTCCGCCCAGGCTTCCACGACCGTGCGCATCCGGGACAGGGGCAGGCCCGCCAGGGAGCCGGTGTGTTCCGGGGAGAAGCACACCACTTCGCACCGGCCCACGGACTGCCGGCTGCGCCCCAGCCCCACCCGGGCGAGGTCATCCAGGCCTTCCGGCGCGGCGGCCCCCGCCAGGTCCGGCCCGAAGGAGGGGGACTTGTTTTCGAAGACGGCGACGTCGTAGAGGCTCGGAATCTCCGAGGGATTCTCCGGCGACGCCGGGGCCAGCGGGTCCAGGTGCGAGGGCGGCAGGACCACCCGGTTCTGCCGGGCGGCCGCGATCGAGATCCACTCCCCGGTCAGGGCGTCCTGGCGCATGGTGGCCGTGGGCGGCCGGACCGCCGGCGCGCGGAGATCCTCGCCCCGGTGCGGGGGCAGGGCGGTATCGGCATCATCGAAGTAGATGATGTCCCGGCCGTCGGAGAGCTTGTGGGAGCGTTTCGTAATCTGGCCCATGCTAGGGGTTCCTCACGGGGTGTGCGCTGGTTGCGGCTGGATAGGCGGCTGGATAGGCGGCCGGAGCGGCGGCGGTGGCGCGGCGGACTGCCAGGAGCAGCCCGTGTTCCGGGTTCAGGACCGGCATTGGGAGCCCGGATTCGGCCAGGAAGCGTCCCGAGGCCTCGACGCCGCCCGCAAGCCACGCCGGTGGCGCCGCCTGCAGGAACGCCCGCCGGTCCCCGGCCGCCGGGTAGACCGCTTCCACCCGGTACGCGGTGTCCGGGAGCAGCCCGGGCAGGCAGACCTTCCCCGGGACTTCGGCGAACGACGTCGCCACCGAGACCAGGGCGTAGAGGGCCTCGCCGCCGTCGTGGGACACGACCCCGTGCAGCCGGAGGGCCGGATCGGGCTCGTCGGCCCGCACCATGCGCCCGCTGTGCAGGAGCGGCCGGTACTGCTTGAACAGTGCGATGGCTCGGGCAAGCTCGGTCCGTTCGGCATCGTCGAGGCGCCGGACATCCCATTCGAGGCCGAAGTGGCCGAACATCGCGGTGATCGCCCGGAACGAGAGATCGTGCGTTCGCGCCGTGGTGTGGCTCGTGGTGGGGCCAATGTGCGATCCGACGAGCTCCGGCGGCACCACCACGCCGGTCCAGCGCTGGATGGTCTGACGTTCCAGGGCATCGTTGCAGTCCGAGGCCCAGATCCGGTCGGTGCGCTCCAGGATGCCGAGATCCACGCGGGCCCCGCCGGAGGAGCAGCTTTCAATCTCGACGCCGGGGTGGGCCTTGCGGAGCTCGTCCAGGAGCCGGTAGACGGCCTGAGTCTGGGCGTGCACGGACGGCCGGCCGGCGTGGCCCATCTCGGCCAGGTCCCGGTTCTGGTCCCATTTGAGGTAACTGATCCGGTATTCGCTCAACAGGGCATCGAGCCTGTCGAAGATGTATTGCCAGGCCGCCGGATTGACCAGGTCAAGGACCTGCTGGTGCCGCCATTGCATGGGCAGCCGGCCAGTCAGCCGGCCGGCCGGGCCGGCGATCCAGTCCGGGTGGGCGCGGGCCAGGTCCGAGTCTTCGTTGACCATTTCGGGTTCGACCCAGAGCCCGAATTCCATGCCGTGGCCGGTAACGGCGTCGATCAGCGGCGTCAGGCCCTCGGGCCACAGGTCCTCGTCGACGTACCAGTCGCCGAGGCCGGCGTGATCGTCGCGGCGGCCGCGGAACCAGCCGTCGTCAAGGACGAAGCGTTCCACGCCGAGCCCGGCGGCCGCTTCGGCGAGTTCGAGCAGCGGCTCGAGGCGGTGGTCGAAGTAGACCGCTTCCCAGACGTTGAGCACCACGGGACGGGCTTTGCCGGACCGCACGCCGGGGTGGTGCGGGCGCCCGCGGAACCAGCTGTAGAAGGCATCGCTGATGCCGTCCAGGCCCGCGGCGGAGTAGGCAGCGTACAGCCACGGGGTCTCGTAGCTGGCGTTCGCTTCCACGCTGATCTCGCCGGCGCCGAGCAGTTCCGAGGCGCCCAGGACGGTCCGGCCGTCCGCGGCGGCGTCAACGAAGCTCTCGTGGTTGCCGCTCCAGCCCAGATGCACGGCCCAGACCTGCCCGTGGCGGTTCCCGAATCCGGGGGTGCCGGCCGCGAGCAGGAGCGAGGCGTCGTGGCCGGTCCGGCCGTGCCGGCCCGAGCGGACCCATGTGCCTTGGCGCAGCGGCAGGCGCTGGGGGTGGGACTCCCGGCACCAGCGGCCGGTCAGGTCCAGGATTTCTGTGGCGGCGCGGCCCACGGGCAGCACGGCGGCGAGTTCGTCGAGGCTGTACGGGCCGGCGCCGTCGTTGTCGAGCCGGTGCCGGAGCTGGAGCAGGCCGCCGTCGTTGATCCTGATCTCCGTGCGGACGCTGACACCGGCCTCGGGGTCGGCCTGGGTGATGACAGCCGAGCAGTCCGCCCCGCGGGACCGCTCGCCGCTGGACAGCTCAGCACTGGAACGTTCAACACTGACAACACGCAGACGGGCCGAGAACGCCTGGCCGTTCCGGTGGCCGCGGAGGCCGGGGCGCCCGCGCCAGCCGGAGGACGCCTGCGGGATCAGTCCCAGCGTCACCGGGACGTCGAGGGCCGAGTGCGGCACGGCCTGGCCCAACAGCGAA
Organism: Arthrobacter sp. P1_B9; assembly: GCF_056406495.1. Taxonomy (NCBI): domain Bacteria; kingdom Bacillati; phylum Actinomycetota; class Actinomycetes; order Micrococcales; family Micrococcaceae; genus Arthrobacter; species Arthrobacter sp. P1_B9. The sequence continues at coordinate 209,824 of NZ_JBFUAA010000008.1, read as the reverse complement.
AGATCCGGCAGGGCCGGGCCGAGGTCGGCGCCGAAGTGCAGCATGGCGGCCTCGCCCGTGCTGAAGTCGATCAGCAGGGATGTTCCGGAGCGGCGCAGGTACAACGGCTCCACCGGAGGGACGCCCACGGGGGAGAGGGTCTCGGCGGCAAGGGTGAGGTCCGGGTTGTTCACGGCAGCTCCAGGCGTAGTGGTTTGGGTGGGCGGGGGCCGAGCGGTCAGCCTGTGGCTGCTGCGGGGCTGGCTGCGCTGATGCTCCGGGCGTCGCCGGTATGGGCCAGGCGGAGCCGGCCGACGCGCTCGCCGAGGATGCGCCGGGCCTCGCTGCCCAGAAGGTCATCGCTGATGAGTTCGTCAGCGTCCTCCAGGCCGGCGATCGTGCTGATGCCGAGGGTGCCCCACTTGGTGTGGTCCGCCAGCACCACCACCCGCCGGGCCGCGGTGACGAAGGCCCGGTCGGTTTCGGCCTCGAGCACGTTGGGGGTGGTGAACCCGGCGTCGGCGTCGACACCGTGGACGCCGAGGAACAATACGTCCAGGTGCAGCTGTTTGAGCGAGGATGTGGCCAGCGGGCCGACAAGGGCGTCCGAGGGTGTGCGCTCGCCGCCGGTCAGGATCACGGTGGACGGGGAGGCGCTCTGGTGGAAGACGTCCGCGATCCGCACCGAGTTGGTGACCACCGTGATCCGCGGGCCGGCGGACAGCAGCTGGGCCAGCGCCCACGTGGTGGTGCCGGCGCTGAGCCCCACCGCCATGCCCTCGCGCACCTGCGCGGCCGCCTCCTGCGCAATCGCCATCTTCTCGTCCTTGAGCTGGGTCACCTTCAGCTCGAAGCCTGGCTCGTGGGTGCCGGCGCCGCCGGGCAACTTGGCCCCGCCGTGGATCTTCTCCACGGCGCCCGCCGCGTCGAGGGCCTCGATGTCCCGCCGCACGGTCATCAGCGAGACGCCGAGCATCTTGGCGAGGTCCGCGACACGGACGATCCGCTCACGCTGGACCTCCGCGAGGATGGCGGAATGGCGGGCTGCGGCTAGCATGTGGAGTCCTTACAGGGTTGAGTGGCTTGACTGGTTTGAGTGGCTGGCGGAGGTGCCGACCAATCGGGCGGCAGCCGAACGGACGACGGCGGCACCGCCGGCCGCGAGGCCGAGCCCGCCGTCGAGTTCGGCGCCGGTGAGCAGGTCCACGCCTTCCAGCGGCAGCCGGACGTCGTGGGCGCCGTGGTTGATGCAGAACGTCCAGTCGGTCCCGTCCTTGCTGCGCCGGACCACTTCGACGTCGGCCGGCAGGTCCGGGACGAGCGGCTGCACCTTGGCATCGGCGCAGACGACGGCGAGCAGTTCGCCCAGGCCCTCCGGCGCGAGTGACGTGGCGACATAGTAGGAGCGGCCGCTTCCGGCACGGTTACGGGTCACGGCGGGAGAACCGGCGGCCGGTCCCTCTTCCACGGCCGCGAGGACCTCGGCGGTGGTGGCATGCCCCAATTCGTTCCAGCAGCTACCCGCCCCGAAGCTGCTGAGCCGGATGCTTTCGCCGCCGCGCAGCGGGAAAAACTCTTCCATCTTCACGCCCAGCAGTCCGCTGAACGCGCCGGGGTAGCTGCCAAGCCTGATGTGGTCATTTTCGTCCACGATACCGGAGAAATAGGTCACCACGAGGTGGCCGCCGGAGCGCACGTACGCGTCCAGATTCGCGGCCCCGGCATCGCTCACGAGGTACTGCATCGGCGCGACGACGAGCCGGTAGCCGGATAGGTCATCGGTGCCCTGGCGGAAGTCGGTGGGGATGCCGGCGCGGTAGAAGGCATCGTGCCAGCGCCGGGTTTCGGCGATGTTGGAGGCGTCCACGCTCGGGTGCGAGTCCAGTTCCGAGGCCCAGCGGGCGTCAGTGTCGTGGAGGATCGCGACGTCCACCCGGCCGGACGCGCCCGTAACCACCGAGCCGCTGACTTCGGCCAGGCTGCGCAGCGCCTGGCCGAGCTGGACCACTTCGCGCCAAACCTTCGTGTCCGTGCCGGCGTGCGGCAGCAGCCCGGAATGGAACTTTTCGGCGCCGGCCCGCGAGGCCCGCCACTGGAAGAAGAGCGCACCGTCGGCGCCGCGGGCAACATGCTGCAGGGAGTTGCGCAGCATCTCGCCCGGCGCTTTGGCGATGTTGCGCGGCTGCCAGTTCACGGCAGAGGTCGAATGCTCCATGAGCAGCCACGGCTTGCCCTTGGCCCAGCCGCGGGTGAGGTCTGCGGTTGCCGCCAGTTCCTGGAAGTTCCGCGGATCCTCGGCAATCAGGTAGTGGTCGTTGGAGACCACATCCATCTCCTCGGACCAGCGCCAGTAGTCCACGGGCTGGTGCAGGCCCATGTTGAACCCCATGAAGTTGGTGGTCACGGGATGTCCCGAGTGCGTGCGGATGATCGCGGCCTCGGCCTTGTAGCATTCGAGCAGCTCATCGGAGGAGTAGCGGGCGAAGTCCAGTTGCTGGGTCGGGTTCACCCATGTACCGGAGGTGCGCGGCGGCAGGATCTGCTCCCAGGCCGAGTAGCGCTGGGACCAGAAGGCGGTGCCCCACGCGGCATTGAGGGCCTCCAGGCTGCCGTACCGGCGTTCGAGCCAGCGCCGGAAACCCGCGGCGGCACCGTCCGAGAAATCAGGCTGGTTGTGGCAGCCGTACTCGTTGTGGACATGCCACATCACGATGGCGGGGTGGTCCTTGTACCGGGTGGCGATCTGCTCGGTCAGGGCCGCGGCGGCCCGGCGGTATTCGGCACTCGACGCCGCGAAGGCCTGCCGGGAACCGTAGCTGTGCCGCACGCCGTCGGCTGTCACGGGCAGGGAGTCGGGGTACTTGTGGCTGAACCAGGGCGGCGGCGACGCCGTGGCGTTCGCCAGGTCCACCCGGATGCCGTTGGCGTGCAGCAGGTCCAGGACCCGGTCCAGCCAGCCGAACTCGTAGACGCCCTCGGACGGCTCAAGCAGGGACCAGCTGAAGATGCCCACGCTGACCAGGTTGACGCCGGCCTCGCGCATCAGCCGGACGTCCTCGTCCCAGGTCTCCTCGGGCCACTGCTCCGGGTTGTAGTCTCCGCCGAATGCCAGCATCGGGGAGCCTTCGGAGCCGAGGCGGGCGGTGATGTAGTCCATGGCGTTGTTGTGGTTGGAGCTGTTGTCCACGTTTATCCTTTGCTGGAGCCGAGGGTCAGGCCCGCCACGAAGTGGCGCTGCAGGAGCAGGTAGATGATCAGGGCCGGAACGGCCGTGATCATGGCGCCGGCGGCGATCAGGTTGTAGTTGGAGAGGAACTGGCCCTGGAGGTTGTTGATCGCGGTGGTGACCGGGAGCCGGTCTCCGCTTTGGATGAAGAGCAGGGGCCAGAAGAAGTCGTTGTAAATGAAGATCACCTCGAGCGTGCCCATGGCGGCCAGGGCCGGGCGGCACAGCGGCAGGATGATGTCCCAGTACTGGCGCCAGACGCCGGCACCGTCAACCAGGGCCGCCTCGGTCAGCTCGGGGGACAGGGCCTTCATGTAGTTCGAGAGGACGAACGTCACGAAGCCGATCTGGAAGGCGGTGTCCACGGCGATCACGCTGATGTAGGTGTTGAGCAGGTTCCCGGAATCGCTGACGGCGTAGGGAAGCTCGAAGTGCTTGAACATTTCAAAGAGCGGCGCCGCGAGCACCTGCGGCGGCAGCAGGTTTCCGGCGGTGAACATGATCAGCAGGGTGATGTTGAACTTCCAGCTCACCCGGCTCACGGCGAACGCCATCATGGAGGCGAAGAAGAGGATCAGGAACACCGAGGGGACCGTGATGAGCACGGAGTTCCAGAACAGCTGGGAAAAGCCGCCCTGTGTCCAGGCCTGGGCGAAGTTGTCGAAGTTGAAGGCGCCGCCGGTGCTGAAGTAGCCGTATTTGTCGGTGTCGGCTTTGGGCCGCAGGGCAGTGAAAATGGCCCAGGCCAGGGGTACGAGCCAGATCGCCGCCATGACGATGAGGAAGACGTGGGTGCCGTAGTGCTTCTTGCCCTGCTTGTTGTTGGCCGGCCTGCCGGGGCGGGGGCCGGTCCTGCCTGGGCCGGAGCTGCGCTGCCGGGCGTCTGCCGGGCTGCCGGCCGCGGCGGCATCGGTTGGATGGGCGATGCTCATGCCTCTTTGTCCTTTCCGAATGCGCGGGAGAGGTAAAACGTGATGGGGATCAGCGAGATGACGAGCAGGATGACGGCCAACGCCGAGCCGATGCCGATCACCTGCCCTTCGCCCACCAGGTTCTGGATGACCAGGGCGCTGATCAGTTCCAGCCCGTTGGTGCCGCGGTTGATCACGTAGACGATGTCGAACGCCCGGAGGGATTCGATGACGGTGATGACGATGATGATGACGTTCACCGGGCGCATGGCCGGGAAGACCACCTGGAAGAAGGTCTGGACCGCGTTGGCACCGTCGATCTGGGCCGCCTCGCGCAGGGTCGGATCCACGCCCTTGAGCCCGGCCAGGTACAGGATCATGACGTAGCCGGCGTGCCGCCAGGTGGCGGCGAAGAGGGCTGCCCAGATGTTGACGCTGGAATCCCCGAACCAGTCGACGGCCTGGGGCGTGCCGGCGGTGCCAAGCAGGAAGTTCAGGAGGCCGCTGTCCCGGTTGTAGAACAGCTGCCAGATGATCCCGATCAGGGCCAGGGAGAGCATCACCGGGGCGAAGAAGATGCTCTGGTAGATCCGCGTGCCGCGGATGTTCTGGTCCAGGAGCACGGCCAGGAGCAGCCCCAGCGGGGTGGCGACGAGTGCCAGGAACGCCAGCCACAGCACGTTGTGCTGCATGGCCGGCCAAAACGGCGGGTAATCCTGGGCGATGAACTGGTAGTTCTCGACGCCGGCGGGCTTGATGTCGGTCAGCTCCAGCCCGTTCCAGCGGGTGAAGGACAGTCCGACCGACATGAGGGTGGGGATCCAGACCAGTACGAGCTGGATCAGCGTGGGGATGCCCACCATCAAGCCGAGCACCACTTTGTCGCGGCCCCCGCCCCCCGGCCCCCCCCCCACGGCGCTACTGGGCGGCGTACAGGGACTTGGCCTGGGCTTCCAGGTTCTTCACATCGACGTTGCCGTCCTTGATGAACGACTGGAGCGCCGGGATCATCACGTTGTTGGCCATGGCGGGCAGGGCATCGCGGTCGAAGAACTGGCTGATGTTCTTGGCGCCGCTGATGGCCTCGGCCAGCTTCTTGTTCAGCGGAGTGAACTTGGAGGTATCGGCGCCCTTGGCGGTGGCGATGTTGGACGAGTCGACCGAGGCGTACACATCCTGTCCTTCCGGGGTGCCGACGTAGGCCAGGAAGTCCCGGGCGGCCTGGTTCTGGCCGCCCTTCTTGGAGAGCAGCAGGCCGTCGATGGGTGCCTCGATGGCGTCCCGGCCTTCCACCGCGACCTCGGGGAACGGGAAGAAGTCGATGTCGTCGGCGATTGCCTTGTCCGTGAACTGCTGGGTGAGGAAGGAGCCGAGCAGGTACATGCCGGATTTCTTGTCCGCGAGGGACTTCGCCGAGTCCTGCCAGGTCATGCCCAGGGCGTTCGGGTTCTGGAACGGGAGCAGGGCCTTCCAGGTGTCGAAGACGTCGCTGACCTTCTTCTGGTCCCAGCTTTCCCGGTGCGCGGTGAGGTCCATGTGGAACTGGTAGCCGTTCAGGCGCATGTTCAGGTAGTCGAACGTGCCCATGGCGGGCCAGCCGTCCTTGTCCGCGAATTCAATCGGGATCAGGCCGTCGGCCTTCATCTTGGTGGCGAGGGTCTTCAGCTCATCGAACGTCGTGGGGACGGTGTACCCCTTTTCCGTCCAGAGGCTCTTGCGGTAGAAGAAGCCCCAGGGGTAGTTGTAGTTCGGGATCAGATACATCTTGCCGTCGGCTCCGGTCGAGGCCTTTTTCAGGGCATCGGAGTAGTTTCCGCCGACCTTTTCCCAGACGTCATCGATCGGGGCGAGCAGCCCCTTGCCGGCGTAGTACTGCATGCGGTACCCGGCGAACCAGGTGAAAGAATCGTCGGGGCTGCCCTGGAGGTAGGTGTTGATCTTGTTCTGGAAGTCGTTGTGCGCCACCACGTTGGTGGTGACCGCGATGCCGGACTTCTTCTGGAAAGCGTCGGTCACCGCCTTGTAGGCAGCCTTGGGGACCTCGTCGGAGGACCCGGAACCGAACGTGGCCGTCTTGGCGCCGCCGCTGGCAGGTGCGCTGCCGCCCGTGCAGGCCGAGAGCAGGGGAATGCCGGCCATCGCGACCGCTCCGGCGCCGAAGGTCTTCAGCAGCGTCCTCCGGTCCCACCCGCCTCGGCTGGAGGCCCGGAGCAGTGCGTCTTCATGCATGGTCATAATTTCTCCTTTGAAATAACGCGGGTGGAGTGAAGCAGCTCACATCATTAGCTATCATAATCGCACAATAAGGAACGTCAAGTAGCAAAAAAGAACATTTTGATGCGCATGGCCGGACTCGTCCGTTGACTTAGGGCGGGACCGCTCTTAGCGTTAAGCCCCTCAGGGTGCCGATGTGGTCCGCCGGTTGGCGGTGGCGCCCGGAACCGCGGATACATGGCGAAAACCCAGGTGCACCCATGAAGATCAAGTCCACAGCCGCCGCCACGCTGCTCGTCCTGCTGTTCCTGGGAGGATTGCTCGGCGGCCCGTCCGCGTCCGCGCCGGCGTCGTCCGAGGGCGCCACGTATTACGTGAGCGCCGACGGCAGTGACGCCAACGACGGGACGTCGCCGCAATCAGCCTGGGCGACGCTCGACAAGGTCAATGCCACTGCGCTTCGGCCCGGGGACTCGGTCAGCTTTCGCCGCGGAGACATCTTCTCCGGCGGCCTTGTTGTCGGCCAGAGCGGCACCAGCCGGCTCAAGGTCACGCTGAATGCCTATGGAAGCGGCGATCCGCCCGCTGTTACGGGCGGACTGGCAGGAACGTGCGTCAAGCTCGACGGTGACTACATCGCCGTTGACGGCCTGCGGGCGGAGTCGTGCGGCTATGCGGGCTTCAGTATCTACGGCGACCACGGCACCGTGCGGAACTCCGCCGCCAGGAACAATGCCGCGGGCATCAAAGTGAGCGAGGGCTCCGACTTCGGCACCTATACCAACAACACTCTTGCCGACAACAACATCATGAACGTCAATACGCCGGGGGAGCTGTGCGGCACCGCCACGGCCCTGAAGTGCGATGACGACTCGGGCGCCTTTGGCTTCCTGATCAACGGCAGCGACAACGAGTTCGCCGGCAATACCGTCACCGGCTCCACCGCATTGTCCTACGACTTTGGCCACGACGGCAGCGCGTTCGAAATTTTCAACGGCAACCGGAACAGGATCCACCACAACGTGGCCGTGGATAACAACGTCTTCTCCGAACTGGGGCGCGGCAAGGGCGGAACTGCCGACGGCAACACGTACAGCTACAACCTGGTCCGGTCCACCTGCGGCCCCAACTGCTCCCAGGCCATGGGGCTGATCGCGCGCGGCAGGACGTCCTCCTTCGGCCCGACCAACGGCACCACGTTCGAATACAACACCGTGTGGCTGGACGGCGCGGACTCCCAGGCTCTGGTCTGCCACGCGTCGTGCCCGGCCTCCACCGTCGTCAGGGGAAACATCCTGGTGGCCGCCCGCAACGCGCTGTGGATGGACGGCGCCGGCTGGACCGAGCGGGAAAACGTCCTCAACGGGCCCACGAACATCAGTCCCAATGCCACCTCCACTACCGAGCCGGCCGACTTTGTCAGCGCACCCGCCGATCTCCACCTCTCCGGCGCGAGCCCGGCCATTGACCGGGCCGGGGTCAGCCCCTTCCCCCTGGATCTGGACGGGCGGCCGGCCAACCAGAAGGGCGACTGCCAGGGCGGCGGCGCGGCCGATGCGGGGACCTACGAATACAGGCCAGCCGGCTGCTGAAACGCAACGGCCCGGCGGCGCAGCAAGGAACCAGCACTGGTGCCAGGGTGTCCGGGCGGCCCGGCGGATGTTACACAGTCGCAACTGCCGGGACACCCGTGCGAAATCGTCCCGGGGTCATACTTGAAGTGCGTCCTCCCGGGGACGATTCGCATGCAGGCATTGGGGACTACTCGAAGGACCGCGCCGATGCCCACACCGCTCAACCAGGCCCTGGCCGACTCTGCGCTTCTCACCAAATCCCTCCCGCTGGGCCTGCTCCGCGCTTTCGTGCAGACCAACGCGGCCGACGACGGGCTCACGCCGCAACTGCTGGCTGAGCTCAAGATCCTGGCCCGCACTCCTGGGCTGCTCGTGGCCTGCAACTACGGCGGCACGCTGTGCGCGGCAGAAGGCATTTCCACCGAGACCCTGCCGCTGGGCAGCGCGGCGATCGCGTTGAGGGCCCTGGCAGCCCTCCCGAACACGCACGCGGCTGTCATCTCCGGGCGGTCGCTGCGGGATCTGGCCGCCGTCTCACGGCTCCCCGCGGAGGTGCACCTGGTCGGCTCGCACGGCGCGGAGTTCGACATGGGCTACGCCCACGGGCTGTCCCTCGCCACCGAATCAGTGCTGCAGCAGGCCAGCCAGGCACTCGCCGAAACCGTGGGCGCCTACCGGGGCATCAGCATTGAGCGCAAGCCGGTCGCCGTATCGGTGCACACCCGCCCGGCCGGCCCGGACATCGTCGCACTGGCCACCTCGAAGGCGGAGGAGATCGCCCGGGCGCACGGGCTGCATTTCGTCGTGGACGGCTCGGTGCTGGATCTCTCCGTGGTGGAACCGTCCAAGGCCTCCGCGCTGGAGCACCTGCGCTCCATGCTCGGCGTGAGTGCCGCCCTCTACGCAGGCGACGCCTCCAGCGATGAGCTGGCCATGGCGACGCTGCGCGGGCCGGACATGGCGCTGCGCGTGGGGGAGGGGCCCACCGTGGCAGCCCACACGCTCCGGGACCCGGAGTCGTTCGCCCGCGTCCTGGCGATCCTGTTCGAACTGCGGCGGGCGTGGCTGTTCGGCGAGGATGCCGTGGGGCTGGAGCGGCACTCCATGATCGGCAACGGCTCGTCCACCGCCCTGATCACCCCGGACGCGAAGATCTGCTGGATGAGCCACCCGCTGCCGGACAGCGGGTCGCTGTTTGCCCATCTGCTCGGCGGCGATGCGGCGGGGCACTTCTCCGTGGAACCGGCGAAGGCCTCGCAGGTCCTGGGCCAGCGCTACGTGGACAGCACCATGATCGTCGAAACCCGCTGGGCCGACGTCACCGTGACGGACTACCTGGAGCCGGCCCCGGACGGCATCACCAGCCTGGTCCGGGTGCTGTCCGGCACCGGCACGGCCCGGGTCGTCTTCGCCCCGCGGCCGGACTACGCGAATGCCCCGTTCAGCATGGAGGCGCGAGGAACTGAACTGCACGTCGTGGGAACCGCGGATCCGATCATTCTCCGGGCTCCCGGCGTGGCCTTTGCCATCACCTCCGACGGCCGGCACGCCACGGCCACGGGCGACGTCGATCTGCGGGACGGACCGGTGGTCCTCAACCTGCGCTGCGGCGACACGGAACCTCAGCCCGCGATGCCGGATGATGAGACCGGGCGCCGCGCCGCCGTCGCCCATCACTCCCGGCGCTGGGTCAACGAACTGCAACTGCCCGGCGTGAAGCCGTCGCTGGTCCGTCGGTCCGCGCTGGTGCTCCGGGCGCTGGTCCATGAACCCACCGGCGCTGTGCTGGCCGCGCCCACCACGTCACTGCCGGAGGGAATCGGCGGCACCCGCAACTGGGACTACCGGTACTGCTGGCTGCGGGACGGGTCCATGACCGTCAACGCGCTCGTGGACCTGGGCTCCACGGCCGAGGCCGAGGGATTCCTGGCGTGGCTGGGCCGGATCCTGGCCCACGCCCCGGGTCCGGAGTGGCTCCATCCGCTCTACTCCGTGACCGGGGCGCCGCTGTCCACCGAGGCCATCATCGAGAGCCTGCCCGGCTACGCGGGATCCCGCCCGGTGCGGATCGGGAACGCCGCCGACCACCAGGTGCAGCTGGACGTGTTCGGCCCGATCGCCGAGCTGATCCACGCCCTCAGCGCCCGCCAGGGCATGCTCTCCGACGAGCACTGGGACCTGCTGGTCCAGATGGCCGCCGCCGTGCTGGCCCGCTGGCACGAGGCCGACCATGGCATCTGGGAGGCCAGGCGGGCGCCGCGGCACCATGTCTACACGAAGGTGATGTGCTGGGTGGCGCTCGACCGGGCGCTGCGCACGGCCGTCCGGCATGGCCGGGAACCGCTGCCGGCCTGGGAGCCCACGGCGGCGAAGATCCGGGAGGAAGTCCTGCGCGAGGGCTGGGACGAGTCGGCGTCCTCCTACACCGTGGCGTACGACAGCCCGGACCTGGACGCAGCCGTGCTGCACATCGGTCTCTCCGGCCTGCTGGACGTCAACGACCCCCGGTTCCTGGCCACCGTCACGGCGGTGGAGCGGGAACTGCGGGTGGGGCCCACCGTTTTCCGCTACAGGTACGACGACGGACTGCCGGGCCTGGAGGGCGGCTTCCACATCTGCACCACCTGGCTGATCGAGGCCTACATCGCCGTGGGCCGGATCGAGGAGGCCTGGGACCTCTTTGACCAGCTGGTGAACCTGTTCGGTCCCACGGGGCTGCTGCCCGAGGAATACGACCCCGGCACGGAAACCCACCTGGGCAACCATCCCCAGGCGTATTCGCACCTGGGCTTCATCCGCTGCGCCCGGCTCCTGCACGAGCACCAGAAGAACTGACCACCCGGCCCGGGGACGGGCCGGCCGCCGCTATTCGCAGCCGACGCCGTCCCCGTCCCGGTCCAGCCTGCGGCTGTACCCCGGCTGGCCGACGCGGATGGGCGCCGCGCCGGCCGCACGGACCGCGGCACAGTTCGCGTACGCCACGCCGGCCGCCGGTGCCGGTGCTGGCGCGGGTGCTGGCGCAGGCGCGGCTTGGGCCGGAGCGGCGGCCGGCTGGGTGGCGGGGGCCAGGGCGTTCGGGCAGTTCGACAGGACCCGGGCCATGGCGTCGTGCTCGGCCTGGGTCACCCAGAGCCCATAGCTGGATTTCACCGAAATCTGGCGGGCGACGTAGTTGCAGCGGTAGGACTTGTTCGGCGGCAGCCAGGTGGCGGCGTCGCCGTCGCTCTTGCTCTGGTTGGCCGGGCCGTCCACCGCCAGCAGGTTCAGGGGATCGTTGGCGAAGGCCAGCCGCCGTGCCGGGCTGAGCTGTTGCGCGCCCTTCTGCCAGGCGTCGCTGAGGGCCACGACGTGGTCGATCTGGACGGCGGTGCTGGTGGCATTGCCGCGCAGGAAGTGGATGGCGACGGCCGTGTAGGGGTCGGCCAGGACGCCGGAGAGCACCACGCAGTCCCGCGTCCCGGGCCGGAGCGCGACAGAAGTAAGGTCGCGGCGGAGCACGTCGTTGCGGGTATCGCAGCCGTTGTGATCAACGTCGGACCAGGCCGGCCCGAACTGGTCGCGGGAATAGCCCGTCTTGGGGGCGCGGCCCTTGACGGGCAGCGTGGCCAGTACCGCGAGGGCCTTGCCCGCCAATGCCGGCTGCCGGGGCGCGGCGGCCGCAACATCGGCGCCGGCAACTTCGATGCCTGAAGCTTCGGCACTGGGAACTTCGGCACCGGGAACTTCGACACCGGGGGTGGCGTCCGGATCCAGCGGAGCGCTGTCCGTGCCGGCTGACGCAGTGGCGGGGGTAGCCGTGACGACGGGGAGGACGCCGTTGCCGGCGGCCGGGGGAACAGTACCCGGGCCGGAGCACGCTGACGTCGCCACCAGCAACAGGCCCGCCACCCCACGCGCGATCCAGTCGACCGCACCGATCCTCGGGCTGCGGGCGCTCATGCCTTGGGCGCCGCTGGACTGGTTGTCGCTGGACTGGATGCTGCCTGATCGCGTGCTGAGCAATTTTCCCCCACCTCATGCTGGCGCGCCGGGTATCCGGGCGCATAAGACCGGCCCCAGCCTACCGGTCCACACAGCAACGCGGGGTCACATCACGCCCATGCCGGGCCCCACCATGGGCGCTATGTGACCCCGCGTTGGCTCTCCGACGGAGTCAGCGGACCCCGGGGCGGGAGGCCGAGAAGAGAGCCGGCGCTCCGCCGTCGCCGGTCGCGAGGTCGGCCAGGATCCTGCCCACGACCGGCGTGAACTTGAAGCCGTGCCCGGAGAAGCCGGCGCCGATGACAACCGGCCCGATCCGGTCCAGGACAAAGTTCTCATCAACGGCGGTCGTGTAGGTGCAGCTGATGTCGGTGAGGGAGTCGGCGTCGACCCCGGGCAGCCAGTCCCGGGCGTAGCGCTGCAGGGCCGCCAGCTGCTCGGGCTCCGGCGCGAAGCTCCGCCGGTCCGGGTCCACCACCGGGCCCACCCCGTGCCATCCGGCCTTGATCCCCTCGCCCGGTGTTTGCATGCCGTAGACCGGCGAACGCCAGTACGCGTACGCGTCCCCGTGGCCGGGCATGTGGTTGAACCCCGGCCACTGGGCGCCCTCATCGGTGATGGCGAAGTGTGCGGGTTGTTCCTGCGTGACCGTCAGCCGGGGCAGGGGCGCGACCCCGGCGAGCAGTTTCGTGGTCCAGCCGCCGGCGGTGACCACTGCCTGCCTTGCGGTGAGCACCTCGGTGCGGCCGCCGGCCTCGAGCGTGAGCCGGACGCCGTCGTCGAGGACATTCAACTCGAGGACCTTCACATGATGGCGGATCCCGGCGCCGAGCCCGGCGGCGAGCCGCTGCAGCGCCGGCAGTGCGGCGTCCGGGTTCAACTGGCCGCCATCCGCCATGTGCAGCACTCGCGTATCGAAACGGATGCCCCGCCAGCGCTCGGAAGCTTCCCCGGCGGAGAGGAACTCCGCCCGGAGCCCCGCGGCAAGCAGCGCGTTCCGGATCTCGGGCAACCGCGGATCGGGGCCGTGGTTTACGACGCCGGTGCGCGCCAGCAGCCGCTCGCCGGCGTCCGCTTCGAGCTCGCGCCACAGCCTGGCCGCCTCTGCCAGCATGGCGACGTAGTCCGGATCCGCGTAGCCGGGGTTGAAGTTCCGGGTTGTGCCGTGGGAGGCGCCGTTGCGGTGGCCGGGACCGAACTGCTCCAGCAGGGTCACCTCCCGGCCGCGCCGGGCCAGCGCCCACGCGGCGGCCGAGCCCATCGCGCCGCCGCCGATGACCACAGTGTCCAGGGTTGTTTTCAAGGGTCCTCCTCCGGGTTTGGTGCCGGTCCGCCGATCCCGTTCAGCCGGGCCCGGCTGCCCGGCGAGGTCAGGCCAGCAGCAGGGCCACGCCGATCATGGCGGGCACAGCTACCACCGTAGTGATCAGCACGGTGTCCCGGGCTACCGTTACGCCGGTGCGGTAACGGCTGGCCGCGACAAACACGTTTTGGGCGGTGGGCAGGGCGGCCGTGACGACGGCGGCAAAGAGCGCCTGTTCCTGCATGCCGAGGACAAAATGGGCAAACAGGTAGGCCACCAGCGGGTGGACAACGAGCTTGAAGAAGCTCGCCAGCAGGGCGTCCAGCCGGCGTCCGGCGGCCGCCTGCAGCGGCTTGGAACCGTTCAGGCTCATGCCGAAGGCGATCAGCATGGCCGGGATCGCGGCCCCGCCAATCAGGTGGATGGGCTCCAGGATCAGCGGCGGTACCGTCCAGCCGGTTGCGGCCACGAGGAGCCCGAGTCCGGTGCCCACGATCATCGGGTTGCGCAGGATCATGAGCACGAAACTCAGGGGCGTGGTGCGGTGCGAGCTGGTGGTGGCGTCCAACGCCATGAGGAACAACGGGGTGAAGAAAGCCAGCTGGAAGATGAGCAGGGGTGCCACATAACTGGCATCACCGAGCACGAAGACGGCTATGGGAATGCCGAGGTTGGCCGAGTTGGCCAGCGACGAGCTCATGGAGGAGATGAGGGCTTCCGGCAGGGACCGCTTGAGCGCGAAGCGCACAATGCCAAAGAACAGGACCGCCGTGGTCACCGCCCCGACTGCCGTCACGAGAAGCGGCGCAGCAAAGACGTCGTGGAGTTTCGCCTTGCTGAGGGTCTCGAACAGCAGGGCGGGGCTGGCCACAAAAAACGTCAGGGCGCTCAGGACGGGGCGGGCGTTCTCGCCCAGGATATTGCGCCGGCCCACGAACATGCCGACCAGGATGATGGCCCAGACGACAAAGAATCCCGCCAATACCCCTAGCACGCGGTTCTCCGCAGCGGGGCGGGTGGGCGGCGGGTGATGGTCACCCGTCCAGAGTAATCAGCTTTATTCCGCGGGCTGTCCTATTACGTCCGACGGCGCGCTGCTTACGCCCGACGGCGCGCTGCCGCTAGTTGAGCGCGGCGTTGTTCAGCGAGTGCGGCGGACGCATGAGCCCGGGTGTCATGCCCTCGGCGGGGTCGTTGCCGATCTGGACAATCTTGTTGTCCTGGTCAACGTGGACCACCTTGGGGTTGTACGCCTTGGCCTCTTCCGTGGTCATCTGGGCGTAGGTGATGAGGATGACGATGTCGTTCTCATGCATCAGGTGGGCGGCGGCGCCGTTGATGCCGATCACGCCGGAACCGCGCTCGCCGGCAATCGTGTACGTCTCGAGCCGGGCGCCGTTGGTGACATCGACGATCGCCACGAGCTCCCCGGGCAGGATGTCGGCCGCCTCCAGCAGATCCAGGTCCACGGTGACGGATCCGACATAGTGCAGGTCCGCGTGCGTGACCGTCGCGCGGTGGATCTTGGATTTGAATATTGTGCGATTCATAACGACATCAGTCTAACGCGGGGCCACCGCCCGCGCTGTGGCCCACTGCACATGCCGCGGGCGGTTACGCGCACGGTTCCACATGCCGGACGTCACGCGGGCCGGTCCACGGGAGCCGGACCGAGGACGCCCGCGGCCGCCGCCGGCACGATGGATGCCGCCGTCACCGCCAGGATTTCCCGGGCCGCCAGCAGTGCGGGCCGCCTGGCGCTCGAGCGCCGCACCGAGGTGAACACCGTACGGTGCGGATCCCCGGGCAGGTCCAGGAGTTGCGCGCTGGTGCCGCGGCCGGTCCACACGAGGTCGGGCATCAGGGCCACCGCATTTCCGGATTCGATCAGCCGGATCTGGGCCTGCAGGTCGGCGGTTTCAAAGCGGACGTCGGGCTCAAACCCGGCGCTCCGGCAGGCCTGCTCGGCCCAGTGCCGGGAGGCCGCTCCGCGGGGTTCCATCACCCAGGCCAGCCCTGCGGTATCGGCCAGCGTCCTGATGGGGCCGCGGTCCGGCGAGGGGGGCGGAACGGCGAGTCGGATGGCGTCGCGGGTCAGGGCCACGCGGTCCAGTTCGGCGTAGTGCGGGGCGGCGTGGCCCGGGTACTGCTCGGCGATCACGAGGTCGAAGTCGCGGGCCCACGTCTCGTGCAGGGCCGTCTCCGGTTCCCGCTGGGTCATTTCGACCCGGACTTCCGGGTAGCTGGCGGTCATTCTGGTCAGGGTGTCCGGCATGAGCGCCAGCGCGGCAGACTGGAACACCGCAATCCGCACGGTGCCGGTGACCGTGGTCAGCGACGCGGCCAGGTCCGCCTCCGCCTGCTCGAGGGTCTCCAGGAGCTGGGAGGTGTGGGCCACCAGGACTTCGGCCTGCGGGGTCAGCTGCACCCGGCGCCCGGTCTTGCGGAGGAGCTCCACCCCGGCCTCCTTCTCAAGGAGGGCCAGTTGTTGCGAGACTGACGACGGGCTGTACTGAAGCGCTTCGGCCACTTCGGCCAAAGTGCCCCGGATCTTCAGTTCGCGCAACAGTCGCAAACGCCGGACGTCGAGCATCTCTATTCCTTTGTGAATCCTGACGGTTATTCATTAAGAGAATTCACTTTATCTAATGCAACCGGGCTTGCATACTGTTCTCACTCGATAAGCCCCATCACAGGGTGGAGTGATGGGCACCGCACCTAAGCAGGAGGCCCTCATGGCTACACGGGATTTGTCACAGTCGATCATGCGGCGCAAGCCCATCGACGACATCGAGGAAGAAAACAAACACAGCGGTCTGCACAGGAGCCTGGGGCTCTGGCAGTTGACGGCCATCGGCGTCGGCGGCATTATCGGCGTCGGCATCTTCTCCTTGGCGGGCCTTGTGGCCCACGGCAGCGAGTCCGAGCCCGGAGTCGGACCGGCCGTGCTCATCTCCTTCCTGATCGCCGGTCTGGCATCCGCCGCCGCGGCGCTGTCCTACGCGGAGTTCGCAGGAATGATCCCGCGGGCGGGCTCGGCCTACACCTACGGCTACGTTGCCCTCGGCGAGATCATCGGCTGGTTCATCGGGTGGGACCTGCTGCTGGAGTACATCGCCATCGTCGCCGTGGTGGCCATCGGTATTTCGGGCTATTTCGACGCGTTCCTCTCCGGTATCGGCATCCATATGCCCGCCTGGATGACCGCGACGCCGGATGAAGGCACCGGCGGCATCATTAACCTTCCCGCGATCCTCGTCTGCCTGCTCGTGACCTGGATCCTCTCCCGCGGCACCAAGACCTTCGGCCGCTTCGAACTGATCGCCGTCGGCATCAAGGTGCTGCTGATCCTGTTCATCATCGGCTTGGGCATTTTCTACGTGAACACCAACAACTACAACCCGTTCTTCCCCAGCGGTTTCGGTCCAGTGGTGGCCGGCTCCGCTACGGTGTTCTTCGCGGTGTTCGGCTACGACGCCATGAGTACCGCGGCGGAGGAGGCCACCGACGGCAAGAAGCACATGCCCAAGGCGATCATCCTCTCGCTGGTCATCGCCATGCTGCTCTATGCCGCCGCCACCCTGGTGCTCACCGGCATGCAGAACTTCACGGAGATCGACCCCAAGGCCGGCTTCGCCTCCGCCTTCAACAGCGTTGGCCTTCCGGTGATCGCGACGATCATCTCCGTGTTCGCCGTTCTGTCCATCCTCACCGTGATGCTGACCTTCCTCCTCGGCGTCACCCGCGTCTGGTTCTCGATGAGCCGCGACGGCCTGCTGCCCGGTTGGTTCTCGAAGACGGACCGGAACGGCACGCCCCAGCGCGTGACCTGGATCGCCGGCGTCGGGGCCGCAATCCTGGCCGGCATCCTCCCGATCAAGGCCGTGGCAGACCTGACCAACATCGGCATCCTGGCCGCGTTCGTCGTCGTCTGTGTGTCGGTGATCGTGTTCCGCTACAAGAAGCCCGACGCCCCGCGGACGTTCCGGCTGCCGCTGATGCCCGTGGTTCCGGCGTTCGGCGTGTTTGCCTCGCTCTTCCTGATGTTCCAGCTGCACTGGGAGACCTGGCTGCGGTTCGTCGTCTGGCTCATCGTCGGCCTGATCATCTACTTCACGTACGGCCGCAGGCACTCGCTGATGAACCCGGACAGCCCGCGGCACGAGGAGATCGTGGAGATGCACCGCCCACTGACCTAGCCACCCCACCCCCCGTTGCGCTATCACTTCTGGCTCCCATTCCCGGCTCTTCCCGGGTTTTAAGGCCCGGAAGTGATAGCGCAACGGGTTTTTAAGCGGCAGGGGTGGTTCCCGAACGTTCGGGCGGGAACCGGAAGCATCGGTTTTTCTAACCGGTATTGCTCAGAAAACTTCGCTTTATCTTATGAAAATCCGGTCGCATACTGTTTCGTAAGAGGTCCACATTTTGAGAAAGAACGTGTTTCAGCCATGACCAACATCTCCACGGAGCCCGGCGCCACCACCGGAAACGCCGCAGGCAACGACGCCACGCACGCCGCCGTTTCGGAAGGCTCCACGGTCCTTGAGGCCGCAGCCCTCGCCGAGGACACCATCGCGCTGGTGCGCCGCTGGCTCACCGAGGCCGCAAAGGTGCCCGTCGACGCCTCGGCCGAGCAGCTCGCCGGGGTCCTGAAGGACCCCAACGGCCTGGACTTCACGGTCGGGTTCGTCGACGGCGTCGTCCGTCCCGAAGACCTGCAGGTCGCCGCCCGCAACCTTGCCGCACTGGCCCCCAAGGTCCCGGCCTTCCTGCCCTGGTACATGCGCAGCGCGGTCCGCCTCGGCGGCACCATGGCCCCGGTCCTGCCCCAGGTGGTCATCCCGGTTGCCCGCCGGGTGCTGCGTGAAATGGTCGGCCACCTCATTGTCGACGCCACCGACGCCAAGCTCGGCCCGGCCATCGCCAAGATCCGCAAAGACGGCATCAAGCTCAACGTCAACCTCCTCGGCGAGGCCGTGCTCGGCGAACACGAGGCCTCCCGCCGGCTCGAGGGCACGCACACCCTGCTGTCCCGGCCCGACGTCGACTACGTCTCGATCAAGGTCTCCTCCACGGTGGCCCCGCACTCCGCCTGGGCCTTCGACGAGGCCGTGGAGCATGTCGTAGAGAAGCTCACCCCGCTCTTCGCCCGCGCCGCCTCCTACGCGTCCACTGGCCAGAAAGCCAAGTTCATCAACCTGGACATGGAGGAATACAAGGACCTGGACATGACCATCGCGGTCTTCACCCGGATCCTGGACAAGCCCGAGTTCAAGAACCTGGAGGCCGGCATCGTGCTCCAGGCCTACCTCCCGGATGCCCTGTCCGCCATGATCCGCCTGCAGGACTGGGCCGCCGCCCGCCGCGCCGACGGCGGCGCCGCCATCAAGGTCCGCGTCGTCAAGGGCGCCAACCTGCCGATGGAGCAGGTCGAGGCCTCCCTGCATGACTGGCCGCTCGCCACCTGGGGCACCAAGCAGGACTCGGACACCAACTACAAGCGCGTCATCAACTACTCGCTGCACCCGGACCGGATCCGCAACATCCGGATCGGTGTCGCCGGCCACAACCTCTTCGACATCGCCTTCGCCTGGCTCCTGGCCAAGCAGCGCGGCATCGCGGATACCGCAGAGCAGAGCATCGAATTCGAGATGCTGCTCGGCATGGCCCAGGGCCAGGCCGAAGCCGTCAGACAGGACGTCGGCTCCCTCCTGCTCTACACCCCCGTGGTCCACCCTGCCGAGTTCGACGTCGCGATCGCCTACCTGATCCGCCGCCTCGAAGAGGGCGCCAGCCAGGACAACTTCATGTCCGCCGTGTTCGAACTCAGCGAAAACGAAACGTTGTTTGAGCGCGAGAAGCAGCGCTTCCTCGCCTCGCTGGCCAAGCTCGACGACGAGGTCCCGGGCCCGAACCGGCTGCAGAACCGCGCCCTTCCGGCCGCGCCGCTGCCGCACGACTCGTTCGAGAACACTGCCGACACAGATCCGTCGCTGCCCGCGAACCGCGACTGGGGCCGCGCCATCCTGGGCCGCGTCACGACGTCGACACTGGGCAACGCCTCCGTCGAGGCCGCCACGATCAACGATGCCGCGACCCTGAATGCCGTGATCGAGACCGCCGTCGAGAAGGGCAAGGCCTGGGGTGCGCTCTCCGGCGCCGAGCGCGCCGAAATCCTGCACCGCGCCGGCGACGTCCTCGAGGCCCGCCGCGCGGACCTCCTCGAGGTCATGGCCAGCGAGACCGGCAAGACCATCGACCAGGGCGATCCGGAGATCAGCGAGGCAGTCGACTTCGCGCACTACTACGCCGAGTCCGCCCGCAAGCTCGACGACGTCGACGGCGCCACCTTCGTCCCGGCCAAGCTCACCGTTGTGACGCCGCCGTGGAACTTCCCGGTCGCCATCCCGGCCGGCTCCACCCTAGCGGCCCTCGCCGCCGGCTCCGCCGTCGTGGTCAAGCCCGCCAAGCAGGCCCGCCGCAGCGGCGCCGTCATGATCGAGGCCCTCTGGGAGGCCGGCGTTCCGCGCGACGTGCTCACCATGGTCCAGTTGGGCGAGCGGGAACTGGGCCAGCAGCTCATTTCCCACCCGGCCGTGGACCGCGTCATCCTGACCGGCGGCTACGAGACCGCCGAGCTGTTCCGCTCGTTCCGCAAGGACCTGCCCCTGCTGGCCGAGACCAGCGGCAAGAACGCCATCATCGTCACCCCGAGCGCGGACCTGGACCTCGCGGCCAAGGACGTCGCGTACTCCGCGTTCGGCCACGCCGGCCAGAAGTGCTCCGCCGCCTCGCTGGTGATCCTCGTCGGCTCCGTGGCGAAGTCGAAGCGTTTCCACAACCAGCTGATCGACGCCGTCACCTCGCTCAAGGTCGGCTACCCCCAGGACCCGGCGAGCCAGATGGGCCCGATCATCGAGCCCGCCAACGGCAAGCTCCTGAACGCCCTCACCACCCTCGGCGAGGGCGAGACCTGGGCCGTCGAGCCGCGGAAGCTCGATGATTCGGGCAAACTCTGGAGCCCCGGCGTGCGCTCCGGTGTCCGCCGCGGATCCTACTTCCACCTCACCGAGTTCTTCGGCCCGGTCCTGGGCGTTATGACCGCAGAGACCCTCGAGGAGGCCATCGCGATCCAGAACCAGATCGAATACGGCCTCACCGCGGGCCTGCACTCGCTGAACAGCGAGGAACTGGGGATCTGGCTGGACACCATCCAGGCCGGCAACCTCTACGTCAACCGCGGCATCACCGGCGCGATTGTCCAGCGCCAGCCCTTCGGCGGCTGGAAGAAATCCGCCGTCGGCGCCGGCACCAAGGCCGGCGGCCCGAACTACCTCGTCGGCCTCGGCGAATGGGTCAGCAAGCCCAGCACCGCCGCCGGCACCCCGGGCGCTGCTCCCGCCCACGCCGGCGTCCGCCGGATCGAGGACGCCGCCAAGGGCTTCCTGACCGCCGACGAACTCGCGCCGCTGCAGCGCGCGCTCGCCTCCGACGCCCGCGCCTGGGCCGAAGAGTTCGGCACCGCGAAGGACGTCTCCGGCCTGAGTGCGGAACGCAACGTCTTCCGCTACCGTGCTCTGCCCGTCACGGTCCGCCTCGCGGAAGGTGAGCCGCTTGCCGGCCTCGTCCGGACCGTCGCCGCCGGCGTCCTGGCCGGGTCCGTCCTGACGGTCTCCACCGCCGTCGAACTGCCCGCCCAGCTGCGCGCCGTCCTGTCCGGGCTTGGCATCGCCGCGACTGTTGAGAACGACGCCGAATGGCTCGCTTCCGCCGGCACCCTCGCCGCGGCGGGCAAGCTCTCCGGCGCCCGGATCCGGCTGATTGGCGGGGACGCCAAGGCGCTGGCCGAGGCCACGGGCGGACGCCCGGACCTGGCGGTGTATGTCCACCCCGTCACGGAAGCCGGACGCGTGGAACTGCTGCCGTTCCTGCACGAGCAGGCCATCAGCATCACGGCGCACCGCTTCGGCACGCCCAACCACATCTCGGACGCCCTGATCTAGCCCGGGGCTGCTAAAACGCCCGGCTCGGGCGTGCTAGAACCCTGAAACCCAAAAAACACCGCCGCTGTGCAGGCACCATAAGGTGCGGCACGGCGGCGGCGTTTAACGGCGAAGGCGCTAAGCGGAGCCGGGGCTAGCCGAAGTACCAGCCCGGCGGGACCCAGGAAGCGGGGACCGCGTGGGCGGAGAAATCGTCGCAGCCCGAGCAGAAGTAGGTGACCTCGCCGAGCTTGCTGACCGAGCCGTCCCTCCGGTGCGTGGCCGGGACGAAGGTCTCCAGGTAAATGAACTCGTCCGTGCCGCAGCGTTCGCAGTACGGGCTGGCCACATAATCGGACTCTGCAAGGGTGGCCGGGCGGATTCCCCGTTGGCCCGGGGTGGCCGCGTGCTGGGCCGCGGCTGAGTGCTGCATTCCGGCGGTCGAGTGGTGCATGGCCGCTGCGGGGTGGGCCGGCGCGGTGACCTGACGGGCGGACTTTGTCGCGTGGGCGGCGGGGGCGGGCAATCGGGGGTGATTAATGGCTGGCATCAATGGCGGCCTATCCCGAACGTTCCGACGCCAGCCACAGGCGCCAGCGACGGACAGCGTTCGTTTTTCGAATCGTTGTCGTGGGCCACTGCTTGACCTCGAACGGTGGATCTTAAGTAGTGTCAGGATAGATGAAGTACGTGCACCGTTCAATGGTCAAGTAAGTACTGCTCGGGTCCGGGTAGTCCGCCCCGTAGGTACCGTGGCAGGATCAGCGTTGGCTGCGGGACCGCCCGCGCGTCAGGCCGGTCGCTTCAGGGTCCGGCCCACGATCGCCTGCGTCAGGGCATCGATCACCTCGGTATTGGCCAGCGGATTGCGGATGAGCGTGAAATCGACGTCGCCCACCGGCGGCAGATCGAAGCGGCGGGTGATGATTTTCAGATCCTCCGGCACCAGGGAGGAAGGCATTACCGCCACACCGATGCCGGCCCGGACGGCGGCCAGTACGCCGCTGATCTGGCGCGTGGTGCAGGTGATCCGCCAGGTGCGCCCGGTGGCCTCCAGGGCGTCGATCGCAAGCTTCCGGCTCAGGCTGGGGGAGGGGTAGGCGATCAGCGGGACAGGATCAGCCGGTTCCAGCACGGTCTGCTCCAGCCCGACCCAGGCGAAGGCGTCCTGCTGGACCACGGTTCCGTCCTTGGCACCGGCCACCCATTTCACAAAGACCAGATCCAGTTGCCCGGCGTTCAGGCGCTTGTAGAGCTGGTCGCTTTGCCCGACCGTCAGCTCGAGGTTGATCTGGGGATAGATCTGCCGGAACTCCCGGAGGATGCGTGGCAGCCCGGTGATGGCGAGATCATCGGCCGTGCCGAAGCGCAGGCGGCCGCGCATGGCGGAGCCGGAGAAATAGCGGGCGGCGGAGTCGTGCGCGGCGAGGATGCTGCGGGCGAAGCCGGCCATGGCATCGCCGTTGTCGGTCAGGCGTACATCCCGGGTATCCCGGGCAATCAACACCCGCTTGGCGGCGGTCTCCAGCTTGCGGACGTGCTGGCTGACGGTGGGTTGGGCCAGGCCGAGGCGCTCGGCGGCCTTGGTGAAACTCAAGGTTTCGGCCACGGCCAGGAATGAGCGGAGCTGGGCGGGTTCGAACATGGCGGTCTCCGGATCGGGTGCCGCATACCCTGCATTGCGTTTTGTAATGCGAGTTATGCGTGGAATAGGCTTCCATAATCTCTTGGGGCCAGCCTAGCGTTAAGTCCATCCCACTCACCCGCTCTTTTGAGGACTTTTCCGTGGCACCCCCTCCGCCGCTAGAGGCGAACGCAGCTTCCCTGCCGGACACCATCACCCAACCACTCGCCGTCGTCAGCCAGCCTCTGCCTTGGCGCCACACTTTCATTTCGCTCAAGGTCCGCAACTTCCGCATCTTCGCGATCGGGCACTTCGTCGCCGTCATCGCGCTCTGGATGCAGCGGATCGCCCAGGACTGGCTGGTGCTCCAGCTCTCCGGTTCCGTCACCGCCGTCGGCATCACCGTGGCCCTGCAGTTCCTGCCGTCCCTGTTCCTCGGCCCGTGGGCCGGCATGATGGCGGACCGCTTCGCGAAGCGGAAGATCCTCATGCTGTGCCAGTCGGTGGCCGCCGCGTTGGCCGCGGTCCTTGCCGTCCTGGCGCTCAGCCAGCGGATCGAGGTGGGGCAGGTCTACGCGATCGCGCTGGTTCTGGGCCTCGTGACCGTGCTGGACCAGCCGGCCCGCCAGGTGTTCGTCAACGAGCTCGTGGGCCCCGGCTATCTGCGAAACGCGATCAGCGTGAATTCCACGATCTTCCAGCTGGGCGGCCTGATCGGTCCTGCGATCGCCGGGATCCTGCTGACCGCCGTGGGGGCCGGCTGGGCCTTTGCCGCCAATGCGGTGGCCTGCTGCTTCACGGTGGCCATGCTCCTGAGCCTGCGCAAGGACCAGCTGCATGTCAGCACCCCGGCCGCCAAGCGCCCGGGCATGCTGCGGGAAGGGCTGGACTATGCGCTCAGCAAGCCCACCATCTACTGGCCCTGGCTGATGGCCGGGTTCATCGCGGTGTTCGCGATGAGCCTGCCGGTGCTGCTGGCCGCGTTCGCGGACCACGTGTACGACGCCGGTGCCGGCGGCTACGGGCTGCTCAACACGCTCGTGGCCCTCGGCGCCCTGGCCGGCGCCATCACGTCGGCCCGGCGGCGCGCCCTGCGGCTGCGCTCCGTGGTGCTGGGCGCCGGGATGTACGGGCTCATGCTGTGCCTGGCTTCCCTGGCACCGTCCATGGCCTGGTTCGGCGCGGCCATGGTGCTGGCCGGATTCTGGTGCCTGATGTTCCTGACCGCCGCGAACCAGCTGGTCCAGGTCAGCGCGAACCTGGCGATCCGCGGGCGGGTCATGAGCCTGTACATCATGGTGCTGATCGGCGGCCAGGCGATCGGCGGCCCGATGATGGGCTGGCTGGCCGAGCACGCGGACCCGCACACCGCCGTCCTCGTCTCCGGCGGCGTCCCGGTGCTGGCTGCCGCGACCGTTGGCGTCGTCCTCGCCCGGCGCGGGCAGCTCATGCTCAAAGTGGACCTGAAGGACCGGCGCCGGCTGCTGCGGATCGTCCGGACCGATTTCCGCACCGAAGAAGGACAGCCGCTGCGTGGATCCACGCAGCGGCTGTCCTAATTCGTCGCGGAAATCCCTAGAGCTCCAAGGGGCGGTGCGGGAACTCGGCTTCCCGCTGCTGGAACTGCAGCACATCCGGGTTCAGGACCACGCCGTCGCGGATTTCGATCGCGCGGCGGATGGTCTCGTTTCCCGCCCAGGCTTCGGGGCCGGACACCACGGTCTCGAGGAACGGCAGCAGCGCCTCGCTGATTTCCCAGCTGGCGGAATTCCAGAGGTAGGACGGGCTGTGGTCCACGGCGTAGTAGTCGATGTGGTCACCCACTTTGAACATCGGCTCGGCGAAGGTGGTGGTTTTCGCCCAGCTGAAGCCCATGCCCTCGTCGCAGGAGACGTCCACGATCAGGCTGCCGGGCCGGAAGGCGGCCAGGTCCCCGGTGCGCAGGTAGGTCAGCGGCGCGTTGGGGTCCTGCAGCGTGCAGTTGACCACGATGTCGCTCGCGGCCAGGAACGGCGCCAGCGGCACGCGCCCGCGCTCGGTGATGACCTCGCTCAGGAACGGCGCCTCGCTGTCATGGTCGAACTGCGCGATCCGGACCGAGTGGATGGGAGAGCCAACGGCGGCAACACCGCGGTTGGTCAGCACCTGCACGTCATGGACACCGTGGGCGTTCAGCGCCGTCACGGCGCCGCGGGCGGTGGCCCCGAAGCCGATCACGACGGCGCTCAGCCGGCGGCCGTAGTCTCCGGTGGAACCGGTCAGTGCCAGGGCATGCAGCACGGAACAGTAGCCGGCGAGCTCGTTGTTCTTGTGGAAGACATGCAGGCCGAAGCCGCCGTCGCTGGCCCAGTGGTTCATGGCCTCGAAGGCGATCAGCGTGAGTTTCTTGTCGATCGCCAGCTGGGTGATGGCCCGGTCCTGGACGCAGTGCGGCCAGCCCCAAAGGACCTGCCCGTCCCGGAGTTCGGCCAGGTCCTCGGGCTGCGGCTTGGGCAGGAGGACGACGTCGGCTTCCGCCAGCAGTTGCTGTCGCGGCGCGATGCGCCCCACGAGGGGTGCGAGCTCGGCGTCGGACCGGCCGAAGCGCTCGCCGTAGCCTTCCTCGAGGATCAACCGGTCCCGGATCTCCGGCGCGATGCGGTCCAGGTGCAGGGGGTGGATCGGGAGGCGCCGCTCGTCCGGTTTGCGTGTGCCGGCGAGGATGCCGAGCGTGAGGTAATTCGGTGAACGGGTCACTTCTTTTTGGGGCTCGCCGTCTTTGCGGCGGTCACTTTATCGAGGGAGCTGGCCGGCGCTGAAGCGGCCCTCTTGTCAGCGCGCTTTTCCTTAATGGATTTGCCGGATTTCTTGGATGCTGCTTGACGGGGGGATTTGTCAGCCATGATTGCTCCTGTAGCGGAACCGAAGAGGTTCCTGACTTCCGACGATACAGGTAGCAACCTAATAGGAGCCCGGGATGCTGTGGGGGCATTTGGAGCGGCTGACGGGAATCGAACCCGCGTATCAAGCTTGGGAAGCTAGCGCTCTACCATTGAGCTACAGCCGCAGTGGGACCGGCCTGAATTCCAGCCGTGAGTCCCGATCAACGAGGTTTACATTACCTCAGTCTGAGTTCGAGGTTGTACACCCCGCGCTCGCCTGGCCGGTACCGCGCCGGGGTGGCGCGATTGTGACCGGATGGCGCGCCTGCGGTGTCCCTCGCTCTGAAGATCGCTGGTCCCGGCATCCCCGGGCCCGTCATTTCCCCGAAACGCTGTGGGAACGCCTCGTTCATCTGCTCAGAAAGCGAGCCGAAACCGCACCCCGAAATGGGTAGTGCTGTCTCGAATCCGGGTAATGGGCGCAAGTAGTCCGCCCGTGGCGGCGAATTTGACGAGTGGTCCACCAACTCAAGAGGGGTAGGCCACACTCGTGTGCAGCACAAAGCCATCGAATTTACTGGAGGAGACCACAGCCAACCGAGTCGCTAGAAGGTCTCACATGTACGACCAAAAGTTGATGGTGGCCCGTCCTTTGTTGCCAACGGGTGGGTTTGCCCACCCAAACGTGCCGGATCAAGGCCACTCGCCGGCCAGGCGTTTGGCACGGCATCAGGGGCGCCGGACGGCCGGGTTCAGTGGTCCTGTTGGCGCTATTGGCGGCAAGCATGAGTGAGCTCAAGCAGCGCGTTCCGGTCCATACGGGGTATCGATCCCCGGATCATGTCCGGGTCACCCCACGAACGCAAGATTCACCGAGGTCTGCTGCCGGCGCGGCAGCTTTAGCCCCGCCGTCCATCCCATTTCCCGACTTCAGGTCGGCGAAACTCCGGCTTGCGAGCAGCTCCCGTCGCGAGGGCATTCGTTGGGCAAACCGTTATCGGCATCTGCTGATAGCCGCAGACGCCCTGGTGATTGCGGCAGTGACTGCGGCGGCCCACATCACCCGGTTCGGGTTGAGCACAGTGAGTTCGGTTCAAGTGGGCGAGTTCCGAGTGGATTACCTCTACATTTCCGTGGTCATCGCGGCCGCCTGGATGCTTGCGTTGGGGCTGTACAAGAGCAGGGACACGCGGATCGTCGGAATCGGAATCGACGAATACAGACGGGTCGTCAGCGCAAGCGCAATGCTTCTGGGCCTCATCGCTCTGGTTTGTTTTGTCCTGAATATCGACGTGGCCCGGGGATTCTTCGCGCTCGCCCTGCCCGCCGGGCTGACCGGCCTGCTGGCGGCACGCTGGAGCATGCGTCAGTGGCTGTCCAGACAGCGGGTTCACGGCCATTACCTTTCGCGTGTGATCGTGTTGGGCCGGCCGAATGACGTCCGGTACGTCGTCAGCCAGATCGAAAAGAAGTCCGGTGCGGCGTACAAGGTCGTGGGTGTCGCACTTTCCGGGTCCGCCGGCGCCGGCACCTTCACCCAGGGCAGCCATGTCCTCAACGTCATTGGAGACGAGCGGAGCGTCGTGGAAGCGGTGGCTTCCGTGGACGCCGATGCTGTCATCGTGGCCGGACCCATGAAGGGCGGCAGCCGTTACATACAACGACTCGGATGGAAGCTGGAACAGTCGTCCACCCAGTTGATCCTCACCACCGGACTGACCAACGTCGCCGGTCCCCGGATCCACTCCCGTCCCGTGGAGGGCCTGCCCCTCATGCACGTGGAACTGCCGCAGTACGCCGGCGCCAAGCATGCTCTGAAGAGGCTATTCGACATCACGTTGGCCGCCGCGGCCCTGGTGGCGCTCATCCCTGTGTTTCTGGTCCTCGGGGTGATGATCAAGCGGGACAGCCCCGGGCCCGTGATCTTCAGGCAGGAACGTGTGGGTCGCGGCGGTGAGAAATTCAACATGCTGAAATTTCGGTCAATGGTCGAAACCGCGGAGGACGATCTCGCCGGGCTCCTGGAACACAACGAGGGCGCGGGTGTGCTCTTCAAGATGCACAACGATCCGCGGGTCACCGGGGTCGGCCGCTGGATGCGCAAGCACTCCCTCGACGAACTGCCGCAGTTCTGGAACGTCCTTAAGGGCGACATGAGCCTGGTCGGTCCACGGCCCCCGCTGCAGCGCGAGGTCGACAACTACCACCACAAGGTGCTCCGGCGGCTCTACATCAAACCGGGCCTGACAGGCATGTGGCAGATCAATGGGAGATCGGAGCTGAACTGGCGCGACAGCGTCCGCCTGGATTTGTACTACGTCGAAAACTGGTCGCTGGCCGGAGACCTGATCATCCTTTGGCGCACAGCAAAGATGCTCATCAATCCGGTCGGGGCCTACTGACAAACCAAGGGTTTCTGTTCTACAAAAATTGAGAAAGGCAAGGCAATGACCACACTTGTTTCGGGGGCTGGTGGATTCATCGGAGGCCATTTGGTGGCCCAACTCCTCAAAGACGGACAATCAGTCCGGGCAGTAGACCGCAAGCCTTTTGCAGAGTGGTACCAGGTGCACCCGGAGGCGGAGAACATCCAGGGCGACTGCTCGCTGCTGGAGACGGCTCGCGAGGTCAACCGGGGCGTGCAGTACGTCTACAACCTCGCCGCCGACATGGGCGGCATGGGCTTCATTGAGAACAACAAGGCGGCCTGCATGCTGACTGTGCTCACCAGCACTCACATGCTCATGGCAGCGCAGGAAGCAGGCGTTGAGCGGTTCTTCTACAGCAGCTCAGCCTGCGTTTATGCTGCCGGACATCAAACGTCCTCTAACGTCATCGCACTGCGTGAAGAAGACGCGTACCCCGCACAGCCGGAGGACGGCTACGGATGGGAGAAGCTCTTTACCGAGCGCATGGCCCGGCATTACCGCGAGGACTTCGGGCTGCAGACCAGAATCGCCCGGTATCACAACGTCTACGGCCCGCACGGCACTTGGGACGGTGGGCGGGAGAAGGCGCCGGCCGCACTCTCGCGCAAGTTCGCACGGGCGGCACTGACAGGCGACACCAATCTTGAGATCTGGGGCGACGGGGAACAGACCCGCAGCTTCATGTACATTGACGACTGCATCCAGGGCACCAAAGACGTCCTGCACGGCGATTTGACCGAGCCCGTCAACCTGGGATCCTCTGAGTTGGTCTCGATCAACCAGATGGTGGATCTCCTCGAGCAGATCTCCGGCACCGTGGTGACCAGGCACTACAAGCTCGACGCCCCGCAGGGAGTTCGCGGGCGGAACAGCGACAACACTCTCTTCCATGCCACGTACGGCTGGGAGCCGTCCATCACGCTCCGGACCGGACTGGAAAAGACCTACGAGTGGATCTTCGACCAGCTCAAGGCGCAGGGGTGAACCCCCGTGCGCATCCATATTCACGACTTCGCCGGGCACCCGTTCCAGGCGGAGCTCTCCCGGGAACTCGCCGCGCGGGGACACGACGTCGAACACGCCTACGCGACCCAGTATCCCAGTGGCAAGGGAAAGCTGGAGCGCCTGGACGGTGACCCGGACGCGCTGACTTTCCGCGGAATCACCGCCGTGAGGACCTTCGAGA
The DNA here is from genome assembly GCF_056406495.1 of Arthrobacter sp. P1_B9. Classification (NCBI taxonomy): domain Bacteria; kingdom Bacillati; phylum Actinomycetota; class Actinomycetes; order Micrococcales; family Micrococcaceae; genus Arthrobacter; species Arthrobacter sp. P1_B9. Next base: position 180,554 of record NZ_JBFUAA010000008.1, on the reverse strand, counting down.
AGTATTCGCCGTTGGGACGGATGCGGTTCGAGAAGTCATTTGCCCAAGCTTGGGTCAGCCACCTCGAGCAGGCCCGTCCCGATTGCGTCGTGGCATGCAACGTTCCGTTGTTCGTCCTGAACAGATTCAGCTCAACGATGGCAAAGTCGGGGCAGCCCTGGGTGTTGTGGCATCAGGACCTCTTCAGCAGAGCCATCGGAGAAGAGATCAGGAAACGGCTGCCTGCGGCTGTCGGTCCGGCAGCGCAGCGATGGGTCACGCGCACGGAGAAGAACCTGGTCCGCAGTGCCAGCCAGGTCGTCGCAATCGGCGAGGAATTCCGCCGGGCGTACCGGCGCTGGGGCCTCGATGTGCGCCACGTTTCTGTCATTCCAAACTGGGCGCCGCTCGGTGAGATCCTGCCCGGGCCAAGGGACAACGGGTGGGCGCGCGCCCATCTCCCGCAGGGCCGGGAGATCCGTCTGCTCTATGCCGGAACGCTCGGCCGGAAGCACAATCCGCTGCTGTTGATTGATCTCCTGCGCGCCGCCCTGGGCAAGGGCATCCCGGTGCGTCTCGTGGTCGCCTCGGAGGGGGAAGGGATTGAAGCCGTGCGCCAGATCGCGGAGCGGCAGCCGGAATTGCCGATCACCCTGCTGCCGTTCCAGCCTGCTTCCGAACTCTCTGAAATGCTCGGCTCCGCTGATGTGCTCCTGGCCCTCCTGGAGCCCGGGGCGTCAAAGTTTTCGATACCCAGCAAGGTGCTCTCGTCCTTGGCGGCCGGCCGTCCCGTCCTCGGACTCATGCCGCGGGACAATCCAGCGGCCGTGGACATCGGGGCGGCCGGCGGGTATGTCGGGACTCCGGACGCGCAGGGTGTGGTGGGTGCCTCCGATTGGCTCCAGGGGATGGTCCAGTCGCCAGGGGCGCTTGTCTCCGCCGGAGAGCGAAGCCGCCAGCTTTCCGTCGAGCGGTTTGGTATTGGTCCGATCGCCACCCGATTCGAAGAAGTGCTGGCCAAAGCCGTTGCGGACCGCCGTCTGGCACCACAAGGGTCCGCGCAGACTGCCGAGGCGGTGTCCTGATGCCAGCACAATCATCGCCGGACGCCGGACCAGAGCGGCAGACGCCTGTCATTGATCTGGCTCAGGCGCCGGGCGCCGGTGAGGCCTGGGACCGGCCACGGGCGATTGTCTATCTGTGGGGGGCCTGCGAGCTATTGTTCGTGAGCAACCCCTGGCAGATAAGTTCACGGCTCCGGGTCGCCGTGCTGCGGGCTTTCGGCGCCGAGATCGGTCCGGGCGTCACATTCCGGCCCCGCACCCGCGTCAAGTTTCCGTGGAAGCTGCACATCGGGGCCGGCTGCTGGATTGGTGAGGGCGTCTGGTTCCACAACCAGGACGATGTCTACATCGGCGCCAACGCTGTGGTTTCACAGGAATGCTTCATCACCACGGGAAGCCACCGGGCCCGCAGCGACATGGGCCTGATAACCAGCCCCGTTTACATTGACGATGGCGCATGGGTCACCTCGCGTTGCATGGTGCTCGGCGGAGCCCACATTGGCCAGTCAGCCGTCGTGGAGCCGCTCACCGTCGTCCGTGGTGAGGTTCCGCCGAATGCTGTCTACGGGCGGGTGCCCGGCCCCTCAGTGATCAGAGAACGGTTCCGGGGAAATGATGTCCTGTGATGGCACAATGCATCCTAGGGGGTAGCCATGGTGGCCAGGGTCTTGGAAATCAACGCGTACATCTTGTCGGCGAGGTACTGATGGCCGGCGTCGGTCGGGTGGACGCCGTCGGCGCCGATGAGCTTGGAATCGGCGCCGAAGAACCAGCGCTCGCTCAACGGGTCGACGAACTGAATGCCACCGGCAGACGCTGCCCCGGCGATCGCCTTGCTGTCACTGGTGATGAAGTCCGGCACCCGCTCGTTGACCCAGGCCGGCCCGACGACGATCACCTTCGCGTGGGGCGCCCGCTCGTGGATCTTTGTGTAGAGATCCGTCGCAGCCGCAGCCATCGTTGCAGGGTCCTGCTTACCGTCGTTCCTGCTCCCAAAGACGAGAACCAGATCTGCAGTCGAGCGCAGGCTGGTGGTGGCGGCTTCGGCGAACGTGACTTTCTCGGTTCCCCTGACGATGTACCCGGCGCCGGGATGGCCGATGACGTTCATGTCGACCGGATGGGATTCCGAGTAAAAGCGGGACCCGACGATCTTTGCCCAGTTTGCTGCTCCGTAGCCACCCTGGTCGGAGCCAACAACGTAGGAGTCGCCGATGATGTCAACGTTTGGGACCGCGGCACGGCTCGATTCCGGCGTGCTGGCAGCTGGAGCCGGCGAGGGAGCGGCCCCGTTGCCCCGCGCGGTGAATGCCAGCACAGCAATCATGACCGCCACGACGGCCAGCAGGCCAAATCCAAGTTCTTTCATGTGACGGAACCGGAAGGATGATCTGGTCCTGTTTGTGCTCTTCAGAAAATCCATTCGCAAAGACTATCGGCAATCCACTCTCGAGGGGGAAGTGAATGCAGAAGATACCAGCTTCGGTCCTGATTCAGACGAAAAATGAAGAGGCGAGCATCGAGAGGTGCCTGGCGGCACTGAGCGACTTTGACGAGGTCATCGTGGTCGATTCAAACAGCGCCGACCGGACCGCGGAACTTGCCGCCGCCGGCGGTGCGACCGTTATCAACTTCACCTGGAACGGGGCCTACCCGCAGAAGAAGCAGTGGCAGCTTGAACATGCGCCGACGCGCCACCCGTGGATCCTGTTCCTTGACGCCGACGAATTTCCGAGCCGGGAACTGATCGAGGAAATCGCCGTGATCGTCTCGGATCCGCTGGAACGCCGTGTGGCTTTCGACATCCCCATCTCCTATCACTTCGCCGGCAAGGTTCTCAAACACGGCCACCGGGTGGTCAAGCGTTCGCTGTTGAAGCGGGGCTTCAACCGCTATGAGGACACTGGTTTGGTGAATCTCCCGGTGATGACAGAGCTGGAAGTGCATTACCAGCCAGAGGCGACAGGTGAGGTGGGACGCACGGCGGGCCTGCTGGCACACCACGATCTGGATCCGGTCCGCACCTGGTTCGACAGGCACAACAAGTACTCCGACTGGGAGGCCTACATCCATGCCGACCCGGCCATGCGGCGCTCGGTGCGCTCGTCGAAAAGCCTGCAAGGCCAGCGCTTTGATGTCGTCCCGTTCAAACCAGTTGCCTTCTGGGTCTACAGCTACATCGTCCGGGGCGGCTTCCTGGACGGACGGGCCGGCATGGACTACGCCGTCGCCCTGGCCACGTACTACTGGCAGATCGGCCTGAAGACCCGCGAGCTACAGCAAAACGGCAGCCGGCTGGCTGAGCATGTCTGAAAATCGCGCATCGTCGGGGCCGCCCCTGAGCGTGCTGCAGATCGGCGGCCTGGCCGGCCCGGGGGCCGTCGCGGGCGGCGTCTGGGCGGTCGCGCGCATGCAGACTGCCGCGCTGGTGCGCCGCGGTGCCGCTGTTGAACTCGTCGGGGGCTGGCTCGGCGGCCGGCCGGCCACTCGCCCGGAACCGCATGAAAGAATTTTCCGCGTCCGGCGCCCTTTCCGGGGCGCGCGTCTCAGGGGCCTGATTGGGGTTGGCCTCGTCAGGCATGTTTGGGACCGGAGCCGCCAGGTCGACGTCGTCCAGCTGCACCTCTGCCGCGACTTCATCACGACCTTCAGCGCCCTGGTGCTCCGCGGTGCTGCCATTCCCGTCATCGCGCAGGCCCACGGCATGCTGGCAGCGCCGCGTTCGCGCGGGTTGCGGGTGTTCGATGCGCTGATCTTCCGTCGGGCGATGCGGACGCCGCAAATATGGCTGACCCTGACGGAGGCCGAAGAAAAGAACCTTGAGTCCCTCGGCGTGCCGAGGACGAAGATGCGCAGGGTGGTGAACGCTACAGCCGACCCCGGCACCGTGTGGGAAGACCCGCAGACCCCCACCTTTCTGTTTGTTTCGCGGCTGGCGGCGCGCAAGCAGCCCACGGTGTTCGTCGAGGCAGCCATTGCCCTCCTGCGGGAGGGATCGGAAGCCCGGTTCGTGGTTGCCGGACCTGATCAAGGCGAACTGGAGAGCGTGCACCGTTTGATCGAGGCTTCAGGCTTCCGAGACCGGTTCGATCTTCCGGGGGAGTTGACGGAACCCCAGGTGCTGGAGGCGCTGTCCCATGCGACCGCCGTCGTTTTGCCCGCCCGCCACGAGCCTTACCCGATGGTGATCATCGAGGCGGCGGCTGTGGGTACGCCCATCATCCTGACCTCGGAATGTGGACTGGCCGCGCCCTTGCAGAAAGCGGGCGCGGCGGTTGTCGCCGCGCCCACGGCCGGGGCCTTCCACGCAGCCATGGCCACAGTGGCGGCCAGCCAGGATCTGCGGCTCCGGCTGAGTGCGCAGGCCCGTGAGCTGCACCTGGGTCTCTGGTCTGCCGAATCCCTCGCGGAAAGTCTCCTGGGATTGTATGCGGAGGCGATAGATGCTGGCCGGCAGTGACCTCCGGAGCCCGGTCAGCCTGCCGGGCGAGAGGAAGTCAGGAATCGGCGCGGCGCTGGCGATCCTGACTTTCTTGTGTTTTGCCGTCGCCATACCGCTCATCCTGCGGTCGACGTCGGAAGCCACCTACAGCGATACTGACTTCCTCATCCGATATTCGGTGCTCCTCTATGCGGCTTTCCGCATGAGTGCCATTCTCTGGAAAGACCAGGTGCGACCGGTAGCCGGTGTCTTCTGGATGTTCGTCTATGTCTGCCTGGGCGTGGTTCCACTGGCCCAATTGTCGACCGGCGCGTCAACCATCCTTGCCGTCCAGGTCGACGACTCGACCTTGTCCGCGGCAACCGCCATCACTCTTCTTGGCTGCGTCAGCTTCGACCTGGCCTATCACCTCAGACTCTTCAAGAACTTGGGCGGCCCGGCGCCCGTGCGCAGGCTGCGGAGCATGGAAACCCTGAGGATCTTTGCGACAGCCGCGATCCTGGGCGGGCTGATATACGTGGCTCAGGTCGGCGGAATCAGCGTGTTCTTTGCCAGCCGGCAGGAGGCGAGCCAGGCCCTTGACCAGGTGAGCCCCGACAGCGGACAAGCCGCCCGGGCGATCATCTCCGCCTTCGGCTCCGTAACCTGCCTGGTGGCGCTCATTTTCTACATCCACATATTCCGGGTCCTCCGAAGTTCCCTCAACCTGCTTGACTCCGTTTTAATAGTCGGCCTGGTGGTGCTCAATGTCGTCGTGAACAACCCGATCTCCAACTCGCGTTACTGGACGCTGGCCGTGCTTTTCGGTTTGGTCATGCCGCTCATCGGGTCACGCAAAGCCCTCTTCAACTTGGCGATCGTCGGCGGGGTGGTGGCGGCGATCTTCCTTTTTCCGCTAAGCGACATCACCCGCCGGGCAGCGGGGACCGGCGTCATGCTCCAGACGGATTCGGTGTGGCGGATGATCTCGACCAAGGACTATGACCAGTTCAGCATGCTCGCGAATACCCTTGGGTTCACCCGGGATGAGGGACTGACCTGGGGGTACCAGTTCCTTGGCGCCGTGCTGTTTTGGGTGCCGCGCGTCGTCTGGCCGACGAAACCGCTCGACAGCGGTGTTGAGGTCGGCCAGTGGATGAGCAGTGCCAACGTCAACCTGTCGTCCCCGCTGTGGGCAGAGGCCTGGATCAATTTCGGGGTCCTCGGGGTGGCGGTCACATTCGCCCTGCTGGGACTGCTGAGCAGAAGGCTCGACGTCGGTTTCGGCGCGGGTGCCTTGTCCGCCGGATCGGTGGGCTATCTGGGCGTCGCCATCTTCTCCGGGTACATGTTTATCCTGCTCCGCGGCTCTTTGCTGCAGTCGATGGGGAGGCTGCTGATCCTCGCCCTGGCCATTGCTGTTCTGAGCGTGAGCGCCAAACGAAAGCCAGGTGACACGAAATGAGTACGGACAAGCTCGAGCGTCCACATGCCGCAGGGCCCGGTTTTGCCCAGTCCTTCAGGGAGCTCAGCCTGGCGCAGAAGGGCAAGAAAGGGGTGCCCCTGTACTGCCTGTACGTCAACCGGCCGGCCGGCCGGGTGGTCGCAGCCGCGCTCAGGAACACCCGGTTCGGGCCAAACCAGGTGACTTTCGCTGGGGCGTTCCTTACCTACGGGGCGTTGCTGTGGCTGGCCCTCGGGGCAGGAACCGGGGCAGGCTCAGCCCTGGTGGGAGTAGTGCTCGCCGCCGGGTTTGTCCTCGACTCCGCAGACGGGCAGCTGGCAAGGCTCCAGGGACGGAGCTCAAAATTGGGTGAGTGGCTCGACCACGTGCTGGACAGCGGGCGGATCGTCGTCCTGCACGGAGCCGTTTTCTGCTTCCTCCTGCGCACAACTTCCATTCCGGCGCTGCAGCTGGCCGCGCTGTGCGGCGTGTTCCTTTTCGCCAACTCCACAATCTTCTTCGCCGGCGCACTGTTCGATCAGCTGACCCGTCAGGCGGGGCAGCGCCCGTCACCTCCCGGCCACGATGCCTCAACGTCGATAAAGCGATCAATCCTCACGTTGCCAGTCGACTACGGCGTGACGTGCCTGGCCCTGATGACAGTGCCGTGGATCAACATATTCCTGCCCAGCTACGCGGCTTTGGCGATCTTCCATTGCGTCTTCTGCGCCGCCTATGTGGCGAAGTTTTCCCGTGCCCTGGCAAGGATGGACTAGATGGCCCGCCTGAGCAGGTATGTCGCCTTCGGCGATCAGGCCGTATCCAGCATCTCGAACTTCGTCGCGGTAGCCATTACGGCCAATGTCGCGACCCCCGGCCAGTTCGGTCAGTTCTCCTTGGGCTATGCGGGGTTGCTCCTGTTCCTGGGCGCCCAGCGTGCGCTTATCGGAGAGACAATGCTGGTCAAATACTCCGCCGCGGGCTCCCTGAAAGCCCCGGTGAGAAGAGGCGTTTTGGGTGCCAGCGTACTGGTCGCAGCCGCCACCGTTCCGTTGCTGCTGGCCGGCGCCGTAGTGGCTGACCAATCGGCCCGCCTCATCTGGTTTGTCATCGCCGCGAGCCTGCCCTTCGTGCTCCTCCAAGACACGCTCCGGTATTTGTTTATCTGCGAGCACCGTCCATGGCGGGCGCTGCTCATCGACGCTGTGTGGGCCGTCTTGTCGATCACGTCCATGGTGGCTGTCGCGTCCACCACCGGAGCCGTGTGGGCCGTCGTTCTGTGCTGGGGCGGCGGCGCAGCGGCAGCTTTGGTCCTGGGACTCCTGCTGGGGCGGGTGCTGCCTTCGCTGCGCGACGGCAGGCGTTGGCTGGGCGTCAACCGTAACCCCGGGCTTCGCTATCTCGGGGAGTTTTCAGCGCTCAACGCGTCCAACTTCGTCGTGCTGTATCTCTTGGCGCTGCCTCTGGGTGCTGCTGGCGTGGGTGCGCTGCGGGCGGCGCAATTGCTGTTCTCGCCCCTTAACACCGCCTTTTCCGCTATCAAGATGGCTGTCATTCCCGAGCTCGTGCGCTCCAAGGGCACTGCGGTCTTTCGAATGCGGCTGATCGAAACGGCTGTGGTCGTGGCAGCCATGGCCGGGCTGTGGGGCGCGGCCGTCATGCTGCTGCCGGGCTCCATAGGGGCCCTCGTGCTCGGCGCGTCCTGGGAGGCCGCGTCCGGGCTGCGACTTCCTTACTTGGTGCAATACGTCGCGATGGTTCCCTACACCGTCTTGCTGGCCTACTACAGGTCCGTCCAGGCGAACAGGCTGTCGACGCTCATGCGGGCAGTTCTGGCCCTGCTGACGCTTGTGCTGCCCCTTGCCCTGGCGTATGCGGGCGGCACCGTTGGCGCCGCCTGGGCGTTTGCGCTGGCAGTCGCGGCCGCGGTTGTCGTCGGGGGGGCCGCCACCGTTGTGTCGAGATCCCGTTCCCGTTCCCGGACAGAATCGTCGTTGCATCGGCCCGATCCGGCGGAAGTCGAGCTCCGGCGGGCTGCTGACGCCCGGTGAGCGCGGCAGAAACGCGGCCGGCGGCCGGCCCTGCCGGGCATCCGGTCTAGGTGACCGTGACACCCCTGAACTGCACGGGGACCGGGGCAGGGTAATCCTTGCAGAGACTGATGTAGCCCCCGCGATACTGCCGGTCCATCGTCTCTCCTGACCAGCCGGCGCCGTCTACCCTCGAGAACCGGATGGAAGACGGCGTAACGTCGATCTTGAAGTGCATCCATTCCCCGGGCTTCACGGGTGACGTCGCGATCGTCTGTAGCCGTGTGCCGGCGGGATTGCCTGGGTCGCGCCGGTACAGGACCAGCTCTCCAGCCGGCCGAATGATCAGGTGATATCCCCCGACGCTGCTTGGCACCAACACCCGGTAGGGGGTGTCATCCTGTTGCCCGAACGCGATCCCGGCGTGCTGAAGGTTCGACGGAAGTTCCTGGGGCCAGCACATTTCGAACGTAATGCTGTGGATCTCTTTCGTGACAGGACCCATTGAACCCAGCCGGTAGCTGAAGTTCTCGCTTTTATCCAGCACTACTGATGCCGATGCCGCGTGGATCACCGGTTGGGCTCCCCAGCCTTGGTCCACAGTCCAAGGAAGGTCGCCGGCGGCCCGGGAACCGGTCGAGAACGTGTCTTGAGATTCCGCGGTCGCCGATGTCACATAGGGGATGTTTGAGCACATCAGGCCTTGAACGCCCAGGCTGGTCACGCGGTTGGCAGCGGAACGGGTATGGATTTCCCAGCAGATGACGGGCTTGCCGTAGGCCACGACCTTGCGGACCGTCGCGTCATCGGCGGTGTGGTAAACGCCAAGATAATCGAATCCGGCGGCGAGCTCGTCCAAACGGGGAATGGCATCCGGCATGAAGTACCCCCACGTTTTGTAGCCGCGCTTGGCGGCTGCCGCAACCTGGAGGGCGGGGGCCGGTTGCTTCCAGATGAAATGCTCGGTGGAATTCGGGTAGCTGTCCATCAGGTCAAGAAGCGTTCTTGTGTTCGTGCCTTGTTTGTCTTCGATGAAAATGACATGCGAAGCCGCGAACCGGTCAAGGACGTCCCGTAGCTTCGGAATGGGCTCAAGGGCCGTCGACGGGCCAAGCCAAGCGCGGGCATCGACCCGGAGGCCGCTGAGCTCGGCATAGGTAAGTTCCGCGACCTTGCGGTTTTGCCCGGTCACCCTGAGCGCACTTTGGTCGTGATGGCACACCAGCACGCCGTCCTTGGTGGCGTTCACCGAAACTTCGAGCGCCGGAACACCGGAATTCACCGACTGCTCATAGGCGTGCATAGTGTGTTCCGGCCAGTTATCTCCTGAGCCGCGGTGAGCCACAATAAAACGATCATTTTCGAATAGCGTGGCTACTGTGTGAATTGGTGGAGCTTGAACAGGCGGACGAGCGGGCGTGCATCCGGCCAGAAATAATCCCGATGCTCCAAGGAAGATGGCCTGGCGCCGGGAGAGCGCTCTGCGATTGTCCGGAATATTCCCAGTGCCGGTTCCTGATTTCCCCGCACTTCGATTTGCCTGCATTTCACGCCTTCAATGACTCGTTGTCTTCAAGGCCGTTATCAAGCAGGTTCAGGGCGCGCCGCAGCAGGGTGCTGGAGGTGTGAACGGTGTAGGGAAAATACACCACCTCGACGCCGAGCGCCAGCATGCCGGCTTCGAGGCGGTTTCCCTTTTCTGTTCCGCGCCAATCATCGCCTTTGAAAATTACGTGGAAGCCAACGGCATGCCAGGCGTCTACTTTGTCCGGGTAGTTGTCGACCACCACCTCGTCGACAAGCCGGATATTCCGGACGATCTCAAGCCGTTCATGAAGAGGCACGACAGGCTCTCTGTTCTTCACGAGCAGTGTCGCTTCAGTGGAAGCCACTCCCGCGACCAGATAGTCGCAGTGCAACCGTGCATGTTTGAGCAGGTTGAGGTGCCCGACATGGAAAAGATCGTAGACACCGGATGCATAGCCGATACGAACAGTCACAACGAACTCGATTCTTCACGAATGCCGAATAGGTCATAGGCACCGGCCGGCCGTCGAGGCGCTGGGCTGGTCCCCCCAATTCCATGCTGAGGGTGTTATTGCCTGACGGAAAGCACTTTGGGGAGAAACGCGTGGGCGGGCGGCTAAAGCAGGTAGCGGGACTAGTAAGACAAGTAGGAGGGGTGGAAAAGCTAGTAGGAGCAACCGTTCCCGCCCTTGGTCTTTGCTGATTTGATCTTGGTAGCTTCAGCCCTGAAGTTCATGATTACGTAACCGGGGGGGACTCCATGCGTCAAAAAATCCCAGCTGTTCTAGCGGGCATAGCGCTAGCGGTGGCGCCGTTAATTGCCACCAGCAGCTCCGCGCTCGCTCTATCTCCGGGAGTTGCGTTTTCCGCCAACGCCCTCCCGACTTGGCAGACAAACGGCGTTGCCTGGACCATGGCCCAGTCAAACGGAGTTGTCTACGCCGGCGGAACGTTCACCCAGATCCGGCCTCCTGGCACCGCCGCCGGCAGCGCCCAGTCAAGAAATGCGGTGAACTTCGCGGCCTTCGACGCGTTCACCGGCAACCCGACTTCCTGCGCCTTGTCCGTGACGGGCGGCACAGGTACAACCGTTCGTGCCCTGGCGGTAACTCCGGACGGCAGCCGGCTCTATGTGGGCGGTCTGTTTGGGGCCATCAACGGCGTCAACACCACCCGCATCGCTGCCGTCAAGCTTCCTGGCTGCACGGTAGACACGACCTTCCGGCCGGCAATCGTCTCGGCCACAGTCCGGACTATCGCCGCAACCGACACCGCCGTCTATTTCGGTGGCGACTTCCAAACGGTCGGGACCGAGGCCCGCAGCCGTTACGCGGCCATGGACTCAAACGGCGCGCTCCTTCCATGGGCGCCGGCCGTCAACGCGTCAGCCCGCGCGCTGGACATCCCCGCCGGCCGCAACGTGGCCGTCCTCGGTGGCGATTTCGCAACTGTGAACGGCGTGGCATCCCAGTCGATCGCCGTCGTCGACACGAACACCGGCGCGAACGTAAGGGCATACGGCGCAACGTTCATCTCGCGCACGTCATTTACAAAGTCCATCGTTGACGACGGGCAGAACTTCTACATCGGCAACGAGGGCACCGGAGGCGGCGTCTTCGACGGACGGGCACGATTCAGCCTTGACACCTATGACCAGGTGTGGAGGGACACCTGCCTCGGAGCCACCCAGGCGGTGGACGTCTACGGCGGTGTCCTCTACGCCGCCAGCCACGAGCACGACTGCTCGACCATGAATGAAATGGCAGACGGCGTCCGGCAGCACCTGACGGCACAGAGCGTCAACGCCCCGGCACCCCAATTGGGGTGGAGCCCTGATACCAACGACGGGATTGGTGAAGGCATTGGCCCCAGGGCCATCGTCCACACGAATCGGGGTTCGGGCGACATGCTCTGGGTCGCCGGCGAATTCACCACCACCAACGGCACCGCCCAGCAGGGCCTGACCAGGTTCGGCCCCGGCCCGGGAACTGTGGCACCTTCCTCGCCCAGCAACGTCAGCGCGGAAAGCCTCAAGGCCGGCGAAAACCAGATCCGGTGGCGGGCCAGCCTCGACAACGACGACTCGGAGCTGAGCTACAGCGTCTACCGGAACGGCTCTTCGACCCCGCTGGGAACTGTTAATGCCAGCTCGCTGTGGTGGTCGACAGGCCAGGTGTCCTTCACGGACAAGACAGCCGTACCCGGAACGCAGTACAGCTACCGCGTCCGGGCGACTGACGGCACCAACACCGGTCCGCTCTCGGCCTCGGTGGCCGTCACAACAGCGAGGAACACCGCAGCCTACCCGGCCGCTGTCCTTGGGGCAGGTGCCAGTACGTACTGGCGGCTTGACGGCAACGGTCCGACGGTCGGCGCCGACAGCTCTGCGGGCAACAACCTGGAACTGAGCTATGGCGGACCGGCATTTGCCGGCGACACCGGAGCCATTGCCAATGACACCAGCCGCTCGACGACGTTCAATGGCACGAGCGCATTCGCCTACGGCCAGAATCGGGGCAATGCGCCCACCGTCTACAGCGCGGAGGTGTGGTTCAAGACGAACACGACCCGGGGCGGGAAGATCTTCGGCTTCGGCAGTGGCCAGCCCAACCGGCACGGTACCAATCCCGGACTAAGCAGCAGTTACGACCGGAACCTCTACATGACGAACGCGGGCACGCTGATCTACGGTGTCTACGTCAACGGCACAAGGACGGTTAGCTCGGTTCTGCCCTACAACGACAACGCCTGGCACCACGCCGTGGCGACGCAGGGCAGCGACGGCATGCGGCTTTACGTGGATGGAACCCAGATCGGCGCGCTGCCGAACCAGACTGCAGCGCAGGGCTACTGGGGTTCGTGGAAGATTGGCGGAGACCAGCTGAACAGCTGGCCGTTGCGGCCCTCGAGCAACTACTTCGCTGGCTCCATCGACGAGTTCGCCGTGTACCCGACGGTGCTTTCGGCGGCTCAGGTCACCGATCACTTCAACATCGGCAAGGGAATCGGACAGCCGGTCCCCGACACACAAGCTCCCGCGGCCGTGACAGGAGTTGCGGCCGCGGTAACTGCCAGTGATGTGGCCGTTTCCTGGAACGCAACCACCGACAACGTCGGGGTTACGGAATACCAGGTCCACCGTTCCGATACCAGCGGGTTCACCCCGTCAGCAGCCAGCCTCGTCGCCACGGTGAACGGGAGCACGCTCAGCTGGACTGACGCGGGCCGTCCGGCCGGAACGTTCTACTATCAGGTTCTCGCCGCCGACGAGGCCGGCAACATCAGCGGCCCGTCCAACGAAGCATCCGCAACGGTGGTCCCGCTCCCGCAGCCGGTCACGCTCACGCTGACACCGACCGCCGACACCTACGTGAATGCGGGAGCGCCGAATACCGCAACAGGGTCCTTCACGACCTTGGCCACCAGGGGTACGTCGGCTTACATCACCTACATGAGGTTCAATGCGTCCTCGCAGGTTCCTGCGGGCCAGCACCTCGTGTCGGCGACCTTGAAGTTCTCAACTACCGCGGATTCCTTTGCCGGGTCCGCCGATCCGCAGCAGACGGTGGCGATGGCCGGTGACTGGTCCGAGGCGACGACGACTTACAACAACCGCCCGCAAACCAGCAGCACCTTGCTGGGAACGCTGACCGGTCCGACGGCACCGAACGCGTCGTACTCAATTTCGCTCGACGCGGCCGCAATCTCGGCAGCGCTCGCAGGTGACATCAACTTCTCGATGCAGAGCGCTGGAACCGACAACATGTGGTTCTTCTCGCGGGAAGCCTCTGCTGCCAAACGTCCGGCCCTGGTTCTGAACTTCGAGCCGAATCCCTAAGTAAAAATAGCTCTCGAAAGAAAACATCCCATGTATAACGGTCTCTCGAAATCCCTGGGAATGGTGCTTCTGGCGGCTGCGGTCTTCGCAGCCGCCGGTTGCACCTCCCCCGGAAATCCCAACGCCACGTCCGCGTCCGCCAACTCAACCTCCCCGTCCGCCTCAGCTTCAGAGGCTCCGGCCGCTCCTCCGGCGGCTTCCCCCTCGGCTCCCGCCACGGGAGCCAAGACAGCGGCACCTGCTAACACCCCCGCCGCCTCCGGCGAGGCGCAAGCCCCGCAGGCTGCACCCAAGCCCACCTTTGCGCCTCCCGAGCAGCGGTATCTCGCTTCACGGGTCCCCCAGGGCACCGACCCGAACGCTGTCCTTCAAGTCGGACAGGAAAGCTGCGCCCAACTGGAAAATGTGAAAGCCACGGACCAGAAGGCCGTGGTGTCCCACTTGATCGAGAAGGTGGACGCGGAGGTGGTCGCTGCCATTAATGATCTCTGTCCCGGGCTCCAGCCCGAGCTCGATGCCGCGCGCCGCGGCTTCACCGACGGCGACTTCACCATCGGTGCGGCAGCGCCCAAGGAAGGCGGTGGTTCAATCTCCGTGGGTAAGTACGAGGCATGGAATCCCTCCCCGAACTGCACACTGGTGGCCTACGACGCAGCAGGCGGGTCGATTGCGCAATCGAACGGTACGTCGGCCTTCGCCATCCCGGCCGGCACCGCCCGCGTCGTGTCGGATGGATGCTACACCTGGCTGGCCGCATGAAACCGCGCCGCTTCGCCTGGAATGCAGCAACCACCGCCCGCGTCGTATCGGATGGATGCTACACCTGGCTGGCCGCATGAAACCGCGCCGCTTCGCCTGGAATGCTGCAACCACCGCCCGTGAAAGGACCCGCAATGGACGTCCGTGAACAATTGCTTATTTTGCGCCGAAGCTGGCGCCTGATCACTGTCCTGGCGTTGCTGGGAACGATACTAGCGGGCGTGGCATCCTTGCTGACTCCCACGTCCTACACGGCATCGACGAGCCTTTTCGTTTCGACGCAGAACTCGGAAACGTCCGCGGAACTGCAACAGGGCAGCGTCTTCGCACTGGCGCGCGTCCAATCGTATGTGGACGTCACCTCGAAACCGACCGTGCTCCAACCCGTCATCGACAAGCTCAACCTCGGCATGACCCCGGAAGCCTTGGCCGCCAAGATCAAGACATCCACCGCGCGCAATACGGTGATCATCGAAATCGAAGCCAGGGACGGCTCCGCCCAGCGGAGCGCCGACATCGCCAACGCCGTCGCGGCCAGCCTCATCACGGCTGTCGCTGACCTGGAGCGGCCCACGAACGGAACGCCGACCCCGGTCCGGCTCAGCCCGGTGGACCACGCCACCACGCCGACCGAGCCGTCGAGCCCCAACGCGAAGCTGGACCTCGGCCTGGGCCTTTTGTACGGGCTCGCAGCCGGAATCGCGGCGGCCGTATTGCGCCATGTCCTGGACCGCAACATCCGGACGGAATCGGATTTGCGCAAGATGACTGATCTGCCGCTCTTGGCAGGAATCACTGAACAGACTGCCGGCCGTCTGCCAGGGGCCCCTCCCTCGGTCCTGGGCGGTTCGGGCGCGGAGGCGTTCCGCAAGCTTCGAACGAACCTCCAGTTCGCAGGTGTGAACCGGCCGATGCGCTCGATCGTTGTTACTTCCGCGTCAGCGGGGGAGGGGAAGAGCACGGTCGCGCTGAACCTTGCCGTCACTATCGCCAAGGGCGGCCAGAAGGTCATCCTCGTGGATGCGGATCTTCGTCTTCCCTCAGTTGCTTCAGCGACTGGAATCGAGGGGGGCATCGGACTCACCACTGTCCTTGTCGGAACGTCCAGCCTCGACGACAGCATCCAGTACTGGTCCGACGACGGTTTGGCGCTGCTGGCCTCGGGTCCTCTGCCGCCCAATCCCAGTGAACTGCTCGGTTCAGCAGCCATGAGCCGACTTCTGGAGGAGTTGCAGAAAAAGTTCGACGTGATCATCGTCGATTCCCCGCCCATCCTCCCCGTCACCGACGCCAGTGTGCTGACCAAGAGCACCGACAGCGTGTTGCTGGTGGTCGGAACGAAGAGGGTGAGCCAACACAGCCTGGCCAAGGCAATCGACCAGCTCAATTTTGTCGACGCCAACATTCTCGGCGTCGTCCAAAACAGGATCCCCCGTCGGGGCCCCGACGCCAACACGGCGTACGTTGCCGGATACGGCGCCGAACATCCCGATCGCATCCCTCCCGTCGAGAACCGCGACGACGGTTCCTTCCGGCCCGCCCACGTTCGCCGTGGCAAGTTCGCGAGTGTGGAAACCTGATGATGACTGCCGGGTTGTCCGGGCCCTGCCTTTGGCGGGGCCCTTTGGCGGGTCTTCTTTGGCGGGCCCCGCGGTGCGATGAGCGACGACCGCCCTGGGGTGGCCCGTAACTCTTCGGTAAAGGACCTGGAGCCGCCGCGGTACTGGCGGCCCGGGCGAATATCCTGAATTGGTTAGCTGCAGTGTTGGGGGAAGCGGGCTACGCCCATTGCCGTCCGCCAAGCAAGGATTTTCGTGGCATTCGCAGAGTACGACGTCGTCATCCACCGTGACGCCATGAGCGTGTACAACTTCCTCCTGGACCCGGGCCACCTGCCACTCTGGCGGGAGGGGGTCCGGAGCGTGGAACTACACTCCGGTGCCGCCGGCGCCAAAGGTGCCGTGTACCGGCAGACGGTCGCCGGACCGGGCGGACGACCCGTGGCCGCAGACTTCGAAATTGTCGAAGCCCGGACGGGGGCTGAGATCCAGTACCAGGTCATCGTCGGGCCGGCCCGGCCGCACGGCGGCTACTACCTGAGCACCGAGGGTCCCAGCACCCGCGTCCGATTCGCCCTGAACTACGAGCCCAGGGGGTTCATTGTCCGCCTGACTAAACCCTTCCGCCGGCGGATGAAGGCCGAGGTCGGCCAACTCGAGCGGCTCAAGTCCCTCCTCGAAGATATGCCCGCTACGGAATAGACGCCCTGTTGGAGTAACACTTGGCGGCTGCACCCGTTCATGAAGCCGGGCAGGGCCCCGCGCGGTATTTTTGAACCTGTGCTGATCTCTGACCGCGACATTCGAACCGAAATTGACTCCCAGCGGATTGTCCTCGAACCCTTCGACCCCGACATGGTCCAGCCGTCCTCGGTGGACGTCAGGATCGACAAGTTCTTCCGGCTGTTCGACAACCACAAATACGCCCACATTGACCCGGCCGAGGAACAGCCCGAGCTGACCCGCCTGGTGGAAGTTGAGTCCGGCGAGCCGTTCATCCTGCACCCGGGGGAGTTCGTCCTTGGCTCCACGTACGAGACCGTGACGCTGCCGGATGACATCGCGGCCCGCCTCGAGGGCAAGTCCTCGCTCGGCCGGCTCGGCCTGCTGACGCACTCGACGGCGGGTTTCATCGATCCCGGATTCTCCGGCCACGTCACGCTGGAACTGTCCAACATGGCCACGCTGCCCATCAAGCTCTGGCCCGGCATGAAGATCGGCCAGCTGTGCTTCTTCCGGCTGTCCTCGGCCGCGGAGCACCCTTACGGTTCGGGGGAATACGGCAACCGCTACCAGGGCCAGCGCGGGCCCACGGCCAGCCGCAGCCACCTGAATTTCCACCTCACCAACATCTAGGCGGGACGGCTGCCAGGCCGGACGGCCGCGCCAGCCAAGCCAGCCTCCTGGCCAGGCACCCAGTGCGCTGAGTCGCAGGGCGGCAGCGTTACGCCGGGCCCGAGGTCCGGAACGCGGGCCGCCGTGCCGGACGGCGCAGGTGCCGGACCAGCGGCTCCACAAAGCGGGCGGCCAGCGGCCCCACGATCGCCATGATCAGAACGTAGGCGGTGGCGAGGGCTGCCAGATCGGCGGGCACCACGCCGGAGGCAACGGCCAGGCCGGCGATGACAATCGAGAACTCGCCGCGTGCGATCAGGGCCGCGCCCGCGCGGTAGCGGCCGGGAATGCCAATCCCGGCCCGCTTGGCCGCCCAGTACCCGGTGACCACCTTGGTGGCTGCCGTCACCAGGGCCAGCAGCAGGGCCCAGCCCAGGACCGGGGGGATGGACCGGGGGTCGGTGTTGAGGCCAAAAACAACAAAGAAGATGGCCGCGAAGAGGTCCCGGAGCGGCTCCAGGATGCGCGTGGCGCTGTGGGCCGTGGCCCCGGAAATCGCGATGCCGAGCATGAACGCCCCCACGGCAGCAGAAACCTGCATGGCGGCCGCGAGCCCCGCGACCAGAAGTGCAGCGCCCAGCAGGTTGAGCAGGAAAACCTCGGAGTTTTCGCTGTGCACGGCCTTGGACACGTGGTGTCCGTGCCGCAGGGCCACCACCAGGACCAGGCTGACGACGGCCAGGGAGATCCCCACCGTCTGCAGCCCCAGCAGGATGCTGACGCCGGCCAGCGTCGCGGTCAGGACCGGCAGGTACACGGCCATGGCGAGGTCCTCGAACACCAGGATGGACAGGACCACCGGGGTTTCCCGGTTGCCGATCCGGCCAAGATCCGTGATGACCTTGGCGGCGATCCCGGAGGATGAAATGTAGGTGACGCCGCCCATCACCATGGCCCCCACGACGCCCCATCCCAGCATCACCGCGAGCCCGGCACCGGGCAGGAAATTGAGCAGCAGGTCCAGGACGCCGGCCTGCCAGGACCGCCGCAGGCCGGTGACGAGCTCGGACGCCGTATATTCCAGCCCAAGCATAAGCAGCAGGAGAATTACGCCGATCTCGCCGGAAAGGTGCGCGAACTCGTGCATGCCTTCGAGCTTGACCAGGCCCCCGGCCCCGAAGAACAGCCCGCCCACCAGATAGAGCGGGATGGGGGACATGCCGATCCGCCCGGCCAATCTGGCCAGCAGGCCGAGGCAGAAGACGACGGCCCCCAGCTCGATCAGGGTCAGCGCGAGCGGATCCATCCGGCTTATCCGTTGCGCAGGATGCCGGCCGCCGTGTCCAGGCCTTCTTGCGTACCCACCGCAACGAGGAGGTCACCGGGGTGGAGGACGACGTCGGGTCCCGGGGAGGGCACGACCTCGCCTTCGCGCATGATAGCCACGATCGAGACCCCGCTCCGGGTCCGGATGCACGCCTTCCCCATCGGCTGGTTCTGGAAGGGTGACTCAGCGCTGATCGAAAACTGGCGCGTGACAATACCCGGGATTTCCCGGTGGGCTTCCGAGAGCTGCATGGCGATGCGCTGGCCGCCCAGGAGGTTGCCCAGGGCGGCGGCCTCATCCGCAGTCAGCGGGACAGAGGCCTGGCAGGTGTCAGGATCGTCCCAGGTCGAGACGATGAGTTCCGTCTGGCCCTCGCGGTATTCGACAACGCCGATCCGGCGTCCGGAGGCAGTCATGAAGTCCTTGCGCCGGCCGAGGCCGGGGAGGTCCGTCTCATCCACGTTCATACCCTCAGCCTAGTGCGCGAACCGTTGATTCGGCCGCCTCAGGACTCGGGGACCACCGCGATTTCGGTCTGATCGGGGGCCTTGACCGGCAGGAGCACGAGCAGGCCCACGAGCAGCACCACCATGATGCCGAGGATGCCCCAGCGCTGGGCCTCGCCCTCCGCTACGAAGGGTGCGGCGACGGCGATGCACAGCGTGAAGAGCGCGGGGGCGAGGAAGCTTACGGCCCGGCCCGTGGTGGCGTAGAGGCCGAAGAGCTCGCCGGATTCGCCGTGCGGGGCGAGCCTGGCGAGGTAGGCGCGGGAGGACGACTGGGCCGGCCCCACGAAGAGGCACAGCAGCAGGCCGAAGACCCAGAACGTGGTGGTCCCGGCCCAGGCCATGCCAAAGAACATGTAACTGCCGTTGCCGAGGACCAGGATCGCGGTACCCGCGACCAGCAGGCCGGCCAGAGACGCGATAATCACGGTCTTCGGCCCGATCCTGTCATCCAGGAAGCCGCCGAGGATGGCGCCGGCGGCCGCCACGACATTTCCGAAGATCGCGAAGAAGATGACGTCCTTGAGCTCGAAGCCAAAGGTGCCGGCCGCGATCACCCCGCCGAAGGTGAAGACAGCTGCCAGCCCGTCCCGGAAGATGGCGCTCGCGAGGAGGAAGTAGATGGTGTGCGGGCTGGTCCGGTAGATCGCCTTGATGCGCCGGACGAGCAGGCCGTAGGAGGCGAGGAACCCCAGCCCGGCGCCCCGGTCCGAGCGCGGCAGCTCCGGGACCGCGAACAGCACGGGCAGTGCGAAGACGAGGAACCACAGGGCCGAAAACACCGCCACCAGCCGGATGTTCAGGCTGTCCGCGGTGGAGGCGCCAAACCAGTTCACGCTGGGCTGGACGAAAAGCTGGAGCACAACCAGCAGCGCGACGATGCCGCCGAGATACCCCATTCCCCAGCCGAAGCCGCTCACTTTGCCGATGTTCCGCGGGGTGGAGATCTGGGTGAGCATGGCGTTGTAGTTGACCCCGGCAAACTCGAAGAAGACGTTGCCCAGCGCTATGAGCGTGACGCCCAGGATCAGGAAGTCCGGCCGCGGGAAGACAAAGAAGCACAACCCGGTCAGGACGACGACGGCGGCCGTGTTGACCCCTAGCCACAGCTTCCGCCGGCCGCCCGTGTCCGAGCGCTGCCCGGTGACCGGGGCCAGGAGGGCAACGGCCACGCCGGCGACGGCCAGCGCGGCGCCCAGGACTGCCGAGGCCTGGTCCTCCCCGCCGAATGCCTTGGAGGTCAGGTAGACGGTGAAAACGAACGTTGTCATGACGGCATTGAAGGCTGACGAACCCCAGTCCCACGAGGCCCACGCGAGGATCCGGCCACGGTGCGGGACGGGACTTCCCGATTCCAGTTCCGAGGGGCGCATGGCCTCTGGGGCGGCGGCAGTGTTCATAGCCAGAATCGTAGCCGCCCCGGGCGTCCTCCGAGGGGGAGCGGCAGGGGGTTTTGCCAGGCAGGGTTTAGCCCCGGCTTCACATTTGCGTCGAATTGTTCAGTGACCGGTGTCTCGGCCAAAAGAATTTGTACACGCTTGGTAAACTGACGGCACCGAACCTAACAAATGACCCGCCTGCTCCAACTTGCTGACAATCGACTTTCTGACGTTGCGGAGATACCAGTGATCACAGTCCTTGCCGTGCACTTTGCGGTGGCTGCTGTGGCCCCGCTGCTGTTCCGAAAGTTTGGCAGGAATTCGTTCTTCGCCCTGGCCGCGGTCCCCGCGGCCTCCTTTATCTGGCTGCTGCTGCAGCACGACGCAGTCTATTCAGGCACAGTCTATTCAGGTTCTGACGGGGCGATTACCGAAGTCATCCCCTGGATTCCCGGGCTGCAGCTCGAACTCGCGTTCCGGATGGACGCCCTGGCCTGGGTCATGTCCCTGCTGGTGCTGGGGGTGGGCGCGCTGGTGCTGGTCTATTGCGCCCGCTACTTCAAGGACAAGGACGACTACCTCGGCGGTTTCGGCGCCCAGCTCCTGGCCTTCGCCGGGGCGATGTTCGGCCTCGTTACCGCTGATGACCTTCTGCTGCTGTTCATCTTCTGGGAACTGACCACAGTGCTGTCCTACCTGCTGATCGGCTACGCCCGCACCCGGCTGTCCGCGCGGCGCTCGGCGTTGCAGGCACTCGTGGTGACCACCGCCGGCGGCCTGGCCATGCTCGTGGGGCTCATCATGCTCGGTTCGACGGCCGGAACCTACCGGATCCAGGCCATCATGGACCTGGCTCCCACCCTGGTCGCCGGCCCCGCAGGCGGGGTCGTGAACGCCGCCGTCGTCCTCATCCTGATCGGTGCGATCACCAAATCCGCCCTGGTGCCGTTCCACTTCTGGCTCCCCGGCGCAATGGCTGCCCCCACTCCCGTGAGCGCCTACCTGCACGCCGCGGCCATGGTGAAGGCCGGGATCTACCTTGTGGCCCGGCTGGCCCCCGGATTCGCGGACACCGCGGCCTGGCTGCCGATCGTGCTCGGCCTGGGCCTGGCCACCATGCTGGTGGGCGGCTACCGGGCCCTCCGGCAGACAGATATCAAGCTCATCCTCGCCTACGGCACCGTGAGCCAGCTGGGCTTCATGACCATGGTGGTGGGCCTCGGCACTCCCGACGCGGCACTCGCCGGAATAGCCCTGCTCCTGGCGCACGGGCTGTTCAAGGCCACGCTCTTCCTGGTGGTGGGCATCATCGACCACCAGTCCGGGACCCGGGACATCCGCGAGCTCTCCGGCGTCTACGGATCGGCCAGGGCACTGGCGGTCGTCGCGGCGATCGGCGCGGCCTCGATGGCGGGCGTGCCCCCGCTGGCCGGATTCGTCGCCAAGGAATCGGTGTTCGAGGCCTTCCTCCAGTACAAGTCGGAGACCGGGACCGGACCCTGGCTCTTGGCCGGTGTGGTCCTGGGCTCCATCCTGACCTTCGCCTACAGCGCCAGGTTCATGTGGGGAGCCTTCGCCCTCAAGCCCGGCGTGGAGCCCACGGCCTTCAAGCCGGTCAAACCGGCGTTCCTCGCCGCACCGGCGATCCTGAGCCTCCTCACAATCCTTTACGGGCTGTGGCCTGCCACCGTTGACGCCTGGATCCAGCCCTACGCGGAGCTTTTTGTGCACGGCTCCGAGGCCCCGCCCGGGCACCTGGCGCTGTGGCACGGCATCACCCCGGCCCTGGGCCTGACCGCAGTGACGTTCGTCCTGGGCCTGGCGATGTTCTACGGCCGCAACGCCGTGGCCCGGCTGCAGGCGCTGGTGCCGGGCTGGATCGACAGCGACCGTGCCTACCAGCTGACGATCGGCGCCCTGGACGACACCGCGGTATGGATCACCGGCCGGACCCAGCGAGGTTCGCTCTTCTTCTACCTGTCCGTCATCCTGACCGTGGCGTTCGTCCTGCCGCTGACGGCGCTGCTGCTGGCCAACAAACCGCTGCCGCCAGGTCTCTATGTCATCGATCCCGGCTCGCCGCTGCAGCTGGTGGCCGGCGCCGGAATCGTGATCGGGGCGCTGGCCGCGGTGCGCGCCAACAAACGGTTCCTGGCCGTCCTGATGGTGTCCGTCACCGGCTACGGGATTGCCATGATGTTCGCCCTGCAGGGAGCCCCGGACCTCGCCCTGACCCAGATGCTGGTCGAAACCATGATCCTGGTGGCGTTCGTGCTGGCCATGCGGAGCCTTCCGCCGGGGCTGCGGGACCGCACCGGCGGCAAGTACAGGGTCATCCGCGTGGTGATCGGCCTGGCATTCGGCGTCACCATGATTTTCGTGGCCATCCACGCCCTCGGCGCCCGGGTGGCGCCGCCGGTCTCCCTGCAGTTCCCGCAACTGGCCTATGAGGGCGGCGGCGGACTCAACGTCGTCAACGTGACCCTGGTGGACATCCGGGCCTGGGACACCTTTGGCGAGATCTCGGTCCTGGCCCTGGCCGCCACCGGCGTCGCAAGCCTCATCTTCGTCCGCGGCCGCGGTGACCGCATCCGGACATCCGCGAGCGTCGCGGAAGGGACCGTGGGCCGGCGGACCGGGGCCAGGGGCAGCACCAGGGAAGACGCCGCCCTGGCGATGAACCGGCGGTTCGCTGCCGCCACTCGCGACGCCTGGCTGGTGGCCGGCCGGACCCTGGCACCCGAACGCCGCTCGATCATTTTCGAGGTGGTCACCCGCCTCATCTTCCACTCGATGATCGTGTTCTCCATCTATCTGCTCCTCGCCGGCCATAACCTGCCCGGCGGCGGCTTCGCCGGCGGCCTCACCGCCGGCCTCGCCCTGACCATCCGCTACCTGGCCGGCGGCCGCTTCGAACTGCGCGAAGCGACACCAGTCGGCGCCGGCACCCTGCTGGGGATCGGCCTGGCCACGGCGGCCGCCGCCGGAATGACGCCGCTGCTGCTGGGCGGCGAAGTGTTCCAGAGCGCCATCGTGGAGCTGTGGCTGCCCGTCTTCGGCGACATCAAGTTCGTCACCTCGACCATCTTCGACATCGGTGTCTACGTCGTGGTCGTCGGGCTGGCCCTGGACGTGCTGCGCAGCCTCGGCGCGGAGATCGACGAGCACTTCGAAGAACAACCCGAGACGACCGAAGAGGGACCCGCCGAAGACCAGGACAGCGGAGGATTCCCGGGCGGGGTCCCCGCCGAGTCCGCCGACGCGGAAACCACTGCCAAGGGGAGAACATGAGCGTCAACCTGACCCTGCTGACGGTCATGGGCGCCCTCTACGCCTGTGGCATCTACCTGCTCCTCGAACGCAGCCTCACCCGGGTCCTGCTGGGCCTCATGCTGCTGGCCAACGCCACGAACCTGCTGATCCTCGCCACCGGCGGCTACGCCGGGCTGGCGCCGCTCTTCGACAAGGACACCCCGGCGGGGGACTACAACGACCCCCTGCCGCAGGCCCTGATCCTGACCTCGATCGTGATCTCCTTCGCCGTCACGGCGTTCATGCTGGGCATCATCTACCGCACCTGGGTCCTGGCCCGCCAGGATGAAATCCAGGACGACGCCGAGGACCGCCGCGTCGCGGAAACGCCAAGCTTCGATGCCGAGGACGACTCCGTGATCCCGGTCGAGACTTCGGAGTTCCCGCTGGCCACGGTCATGTCCGGTGACCGCCCCGTGCGGGCCGACAAGGCCGCCTCTGAAGAACAGCCCGGTTCCCTCAACGTTGACCCCAGCCCGGAAGGAGGCGGAGAGTGAACATCACCAGCCTTGCCCCGCTCGCCGTCGTACTCCCCATCCTGGGCGCCGCCCTGACCTTTCTGCTCATCCATCACCCCCGGGTCCAGCGCGCGGTCAGCATCGCCGTGCTGACGCTGACACTGCTGCTGGAATGCTGGCTGCTGGCCTCCGTCTGGGATGGCGGCACGGCCGCGGTGAACATCGGCGGCTGGCTGCCGCCGTGGGGCGTCGTGCTGGTGGTGGACCAGTTCTCCTCCCTCATGCTCGTGGTGTCCTCGGCCGTGAGCCTTGCGGTGCTGATCTACGCAACGGGACAGGGCATGGCCGACGGCGACCGCGACGCGCCGGTCTCGATCTTCCACCCGACCTACCTGATCCTCGTGGCCGGGGTGTCCAACGCCTTCCTCACCGGAGACCTCTTCAACCTCTACGTCGGCTTCGAGATCCTGCTGACGGCCAGCTACGTGCTCATCACCCTCGGCGGGACAGGCCCGCGCATCCGGGCCGGCGTGACCTACGTGGTGGTCTCCGTCGTGTCCTCGGTGCTGTTCCTGATCGCGATCGCCATGATCTACGGCGCCACCGGAACCATCAACATGGCGGACCTCGCCATCAAGCTCGGCGACCTCGACCAGGGCACCCGGACGCTGCTGCACGTCATGCTGCTGGTGGCCTTCGGCATCAAGGCCGCCGTCTTCCCGCTGTCCTTCTGGCTCCCTGACTCCTACCCCACCGCCCCGGCCCCGGTCACCGCGGTGTTTGCCGGGCTGCTGACCAAGGTGGGCGTCTATGCGATGGTCCGCACGGAAACGCTGCTATTCCCGGGGGATGCGCTCAACGCCCCGCTCATGGTCGCGGCGCTGCTGACCATGGTGGTGGGCATCCTCGGCGCCCTGGCCCAAAGTGACATCAAGAGGCTCCTGTCCTTCACCCTGGTCAGCCATATTGGCTACATGGTGTTCGGCCTGGCCATGTCCACCGTGGCCGGTCTGGGCGCCGCGGTGTTCTACGTGGCCCACCACATCACTGTCCAGACCAGCCTGTTCCTGGTGACCGGCCTGATTGAACGCCGCGGCGGCAGCTCGTCCATGGACCGCGTGGCGGGACTGGCCAAGCTCTCCCCGGTATTGGGGGTCCTGTTCTTCATTCCCGCCATGAACCTCGCCGGAATCCCGCCGTTCTCGGGTTTCCTGGGCAAGCTGGGGCTGCTTCAGGCAGGTGTGGAACTGGGGACGCCGCTGGCCTACGCCCTGGTGATCGGCGGCGTGCTGACGAGCCTGCTGACCCTGCTGGCGATCGCGAGGGTCTGGAACCGGGCGTTCTGGCGCAAGCCCGGGGACGCCGAACACCCCGATCCGGTGCTCCTGGCAGCGCCGGCCGACTCCGCCACGGGTGACCGGGCCGGCAAGACGAATGTGACCCTGCTGCCCCGCACCATGGTGGGCTCCACCCTGGGCCTGGTGGTCTTTGGCGTGGCCCTGACGGTCTTTGCCGGGCCGCTGTTCAGGGTGGCCGACCAGTCCGCCCAGGAGATGCTGGACCGGACCTCCTACATCCAGGCCGTGCTCGGCCCGGATGCGCCCGTGCCGCCGGTGCCCCCGTCGCTCCATCCGGTGCAGGTCCGGGAGGGCGGCGGAAAATGAACCGGAAAAGGATCTCGCTGCGCCAGGAACTGCCGCTGCTGGTCTGGCTCGTCTTTGTCTGGGGCGCGCTCTGGCAGAACTTCAGCCCGGGCAATCTCCTCTTCGGCGCCCTCATCGCGGTGCTCGTGGCGCGCATTTTCTATCTGCCCCCGGTGGAACTCGGCGGCCGCTTCAACGTGCTCCGCGCCGTGCCGTTCGCCCTCATCTTCCTCGGAAAAGTCGTCGCGGCAAGCTTCCAGGTCCTGTACCTGGCCGTCGTCCGCGGCCCCAACGTGGTCAGCGCGGTCGTAGCCGTGCCGCTCCGAAGCCATTCGGACCTCCTGGTCACGGCCACCGGGCACGTGATCTCGCTGATTCCCGGGTCCCTCGTGGTGGAGGTGGACAGGTCGACGTCCACGCTCTACATCCACGGCATCAACGTCCGCAATGCCGAGGACGCGGCCAAGCTGCGCAAAGAGGTCCGGGACACCGAGGCCGGGCTGATCCGGATCATGGGGACCAAAGCCGAACTTTCCGCCCTGACACAGGAGACCGCCGCATGATGCAGACCGTCCTGACGGTGACCGCCGTCGTACTGTCCCTGGCCGCCGCGGGGGCGATCGTCCGGATCGCGCGGGGGCCCTCGCTGCTGGACCGGGTTCTGGCCGCCGACGTGCTGCTGGCCATCTTCGGCGCGGCCCTGTGCATCGACATGGCCGCCAACCGGCACCTGAACAACCTGATGCTGCTCGTTGCGATTTCCCTGATCGGCTTCGTCGGCTCGGTCACCGTGGCCCGGTTCGTGGCCGACAGGCGGGAGGGCGTCCGTGAATCCTGACACAGTGATCGACGCCGTCTCCGCCGTGTTCATGGTGACCGGAGCCCTGATGTCCCTCGCGGCCGCCATCGGGCTGCTGCGATTCCCGGACCTCATGAGCAGGATGCACGCGGCCACCAAACCGCAGGTCCTCGGCCTGTTCCTGCTGCTGGCGGCCCTCGGCCTGCAGATGCGCACCTGGTCGGTGTGGCCCGTCCTGCTGGTGGCCTGGCTCTTCCAGCTGCTCACCGTCCCCGTGTCCGCCCACATGGTGGGCCGGGCCGGCTACCGGACCAAGCACCTGCACCCGGAGCTGCTGAGCTCCGACGAGCTCGAGGCGGTAGTCCAGAAGGCCGCCCAGCAGGCGGCCACGCACGGAGCGGACGACGACGACCGCTGAGCCCCCGTCCGGCCCGGCGGACCCGGCCGGCACGTCGCCCCCGTCCGGCCAGCGGACCCGGCCGGGGCCTTCGACAGCCGCGGCGGGCGCCGCGGCTGGTCGCGTCAGGTCAGACGACGTCCTGGGTCTTGGCGAAGCGGGTGATCGCGCGCTGGGTGCCGCGGTTGGCGAGCACCTGGATGATGGCGCTGACCGAGGCGGAGATCAGGGCGAACGTCAGGGCCGAGCGCAGGGTGGTGGGAACGTCGTCCTCCTGGCCCTTGGGCGGCTTGTTGCCTGTGGACTTTTCCCACATGGTGTCCACCAGCTTGGTGCCGGCAAAGCCGGCCAGGAGGCTGACGCCGGTGCCGAGCAGCTTGATGAGGATGTTCATTCTTCGGTCTCCTTGGGACGGGAACGGTTTTCCCCTAGCCTAGCGTTCCGGGGTGAGGACCATCCGCAGGGCCTCGACCACGAGTTCGTGATCCGCCTTCTGGGGCAGGCCGGAGACGGTGACGACGGCGACGGCGCCCGTGCCGCGCACGTAGATGGGGAACGCCCCGCCGTGGGCGGCGAACTCCGACTGATCCCACCAGGCGTTGTCCTCGATCCTTCCGCCGGCGGCGCGGGCCCGGAGGCCCACCAGCAGGGACGGGACCTCGTACCGCATGGCGGTGCGCTTTTTGGCGTTGATCCAGCGCTCATTGTCCGGTGTGGCGCCGTCCAGCGCGGCGTGGAAGAGCACCTGCTCGCCTTTGGTGATGTCGACGGCGATGGGCAGCGAGCGTTGCCTGCCCAGCTCGACAAGGAGGAGCCCGAGGTCCAAGGCGTCATCCTTGCTGAACGACGCGAACTGGAGCGCCTCTATCTCGGCCAGCACGCGGCCGATAAGCGCCGCCAGGGATCCCCGCGGCTGCGGCTCACTCGAGTCGGGATCGTATTCCCCGGAGGGATCTTGGGTGACCGGTGTGTGCGACAAAATATTCCAGCTTTCCGGTGGGTGACGAGGCCGCCCGCTGGCGGGTCCGGGGGTCCGGCACGACGACTCTACCAAGAGGGATTTCCGGGCCGCCGGGACTGCCGCCGTCCGGTCCACGATTGTGACGGCACACCACTGAAAACCCGGCCGTCCGGGTGTAAACTGAGCCAGCCCACAAGGGCGAAAATAATTACGACAGGGGAGCGCCGCCGTCGGGCATCGCCGGAACAATCCGGGGAAACCTTTGGTGGGCGCTGAGAGTGCGGACAGCCGCAGACCCTCGAACCTGATCCGGTTAGTACCGGCGCAAGGGAGTCGAGTTCTCAGGGTGCGCGGAGGGCGGCGGAAGCCGAGACCGGCCGGCGCACCCTCCCCTCCTGTTCCTCAGGAGGACGACATGACAGATATTTCAGCACAGCATGGTTCCGCCAGCCGTTCATCCGCCCGGCGCAACTACAGCTGGCGCGTGGTGGACATTGTGGTGGCCGCGTTGATCGCCGTTGCCGGCGGCGTCATTTTCTGGGCCTGGTCCCAGGGCGCGAACCTGATCTCGACTCCGGTCAACGCGGTCTACCCGCCGTTGAGCGGACTCTACGCCGGCGGCTGGATGATCCCGGCGGTGCTGGGCATGCTCATCATCCGCAAGCCGGGCGCCGCGCTCTTCTGCGAAACCGTCGCGGCCACCGGCGAGCTCATCATGGGTTCGCAGTACGGCACCACGGTGCTGATCTCCGGCATCCTGCAGGGCCTCGGCGCCGAACTGGTCTTCGCGGCCTTCCTCTACAAGAAGTTCAACCTGCCCGTCTCCGTGCTGGCCGGCGCCGGCGCGGGCCTCTTCTGCGGCCTGAACGACTCCTTCCTGCCGTGGGGCTGGAACATCGCCTACGAAGCCGGCGACAAGCTCGCCTACATCGTCTTCACCACGATCTCCGGCGCAGTGATTGCCGGCGGACTGGCCTGGCTCGCCACCCGCGGCCTGGCGAAAACCGGAGTGCTGGGCTCCTTTGCCTCCCGCAAGGCCGCCACGGAGCCCGTCTTCTCCTGAGCCCCGTCGCTGAATCCTGCAGAGAATCATGAGATCTTCACCGGGCGTCCGGCCGGCCGCCGTCACGGCCCGCGGCTGGGGCTGGCGGCATGCCGGACGGACCAGGCCCGCCGTCAGCGGCCTTGACCTGGACATCCGGCCGGGGGAGCGCGTGCTCCTGCTGGGGCCCTCCGGCGCCGGCAAGTCGACGCTGCTCCACGCCCTGGCCGGCGTTCTGGGCGACGGCGCGGCCGGCGACTCCGGGGACCCCGGCGACTCCGGCGACGCCGAGAACACAGACGAGACCGGCAGCCTCCTGATCGACGGTGCCGCGCCACGGGCGCGGCGCGGCCGCGCCGGGCTGGTGCAGCAGGACCCGGAAACGCAGGTGGTGCTCTCCCGCCTCGGCGACGACGTCGCCTTCGGGGCGGAGAACCTCGCCGTCCCGGCGGCGGAGATCTGGCCGCGCGTGCGCGAGGCCCTCGACGACGTCGGGCTGGGACAGCTGCCGCTGGACCACCCGACGGCGGCCCTCTCCGGCGGCCAAAAGCAACGGCTCGCGCTCGCCGGGATCCTCGCGATGCGGCCAGGGCTGCTGCTGCTCGACGAGCCGACCGCCAACCTCGACCCCGCGGGCGTCCTGGAGGTCCGCGACGCCGTGGGCCGCTGCCTGGACAAGACGGGCGCCACGCTGGTGGTCGTGGAGCACCGGGTGGGGGTCTGGAAAGACCTGGTGGACAGGATCGTGGTGCTGCAGCCAGGGGCCGCCACGGACTCCGCGGTCTTGATTGACGGACCGCCGGACCGGGTCCTGGCCGAGGCGCGGGACATGCTCATCGGTGCGGGCGTCTGGGTGCCGGGCTACGTCCCGGCGACGCGGATGCGGACACCGGCGCGGGGCGCGGGACAGACTCTGCTCGCGGCCGACGCGCTCGCGGTGTCCCGCGAACGGCCGCGGCGGGCCGGGCTGCGCGACGGCTTCCGCACCATCGCGCCGCGTCCGGTCCAGTCCGGGGTCTCGGTCCGGGTCCGCGCCGGCGAGGCGCTGACCATCACCGGACAGAACGGCACAGGGAAGTCCACCCTGGCGCTGACGCTGGCCGGTCTCCTGCGGCCCGTCGCGGGAACAGTCTCGGCCACGGCGGAGCTGAGCAGTCCCGCCACCGGTCACTCCAGCGGTCACTCCAGTGGCCGCGTACGCGACGGCGCCGGACCCGATCCCTACCGGTGGAAGGCCCAGCAGCTGATCGCCAGGATCGGAACCGTCTTCCAGGAACCCGAGCACCAGTTCGTTACCGGCAAGGTCCTCGACGAGCTCATGTTCGGCCCGCGCCACCTCGGCTACGGCGAAGACCGCGTGGACGAACTGCTGGAGCGGCTGCGGCTGACGGAGCTTGTGGACGCCAACCCCTACACGCTCTCCGGCGGCGAGAAGCGGCGCCTTTCGGTTGCCACTGTGCTGGCGGCGCACCCCCAGGTGCTGGTCCTGGACGAGCCCACCTTCGGCCAGGATGCCAATACGTGGGCCGAACTCGCCTCGTTCCTCTCCGAGCTCCTCGACGCCGGCACCGCCGTCGTGTCCGTGACGCATGACGCCGAATTCAGCGCCGTCCTCGGCGGCGCCGAACTCCGCCTCCGGCCACGGGAAACCGCCGCCGCGGACGCTCACGGCCCGGATCTCGAGCTGCCGGAGGGGGCCTCGCCTTGAGGGACGCGCTGAGCCTGCGCGGCAACCATGCGCTGCTGACCCGAGCCAACCCGCTCGCCAAGTTCACGGCGGTCACCCTGATCACCCTGGTCCTGGCGCTCTCCATTGACTGGGTGTCGGCGTCGGTGGCGCTGGCGTTCGAACTGCTGCTGCTGCCGCTGGCGGGCCTGACTGTGGCCTTGCTGTGGCAGCGCGGCTGGCCGCTGATCCTCGCGGCGGCGCTGGGCGGCTGGAGCACGGCCATCCTGGCGGCCGATTCCGGACCCGTCCTGCTCGATGCGGGGATCTGGTCCGTCAGCGCCGGTTCCCTGCAGCTGGGGATCGGCTTCATGCTCCGCGGGCTCGCGATCGCATTGCCCGCGGTGCTGCTGATGAGCTGTACCGACCCCACGGACCTGGCCGATGCCCTGGCCCAGAACGCGAAACTGCCGCACCGGTTCGTCCTGGGCACCCTGGCCGCGATGCGGCTCGTCGGAATCATGGCCGAGCAATGGCAGACCATCGGTATGGCCCGGCGGGCCCGCGGCGTGGGCTCGAGCGGCAACCCCTATCAGCGGTTCCGCGCCACGCTGGGCCAGAGTTTCGGCCTGCTGGTGCAGGCGATCCGGAGCGCCTCGCGGCTCGCGGTGACCATGGAGGCCCGCGGCTTCGGCGGTGCCGCCCGGACCTGGGCCCGGCCCTCGACGTTCAGCGGACTCGATGCCTGGGTGCTGCTGGGCGGGCTCGGCATCGCCGCCGCCGCCGTCGCCGCGGCCCTCGGCGCGGGCACCTGGAACCTCGTCTTCCTCACCCGCCAGTAGACAGGCGCCGCCGGCCGGGCAGCCCGGGCAGCCCGGCGGGGCGGGGCGGGAGTTCCGGCGGGCAGCCCGGGAGTTCCGGCGGGGCGGCCCGGGAGTTCCGGCGGCCTGCCGGTTATCGCATGGCGTGGGTATCCGTGTGAGATTGGCGCCATTCCGGCCGGAATTGCCGTGGTTTATAAATCATGCGTGATATTTTCGGGAGCATGACTCAACCGACTGCTGAACACGTAGGCATCCTGCTCCGCGAGGCGCGCGGCGCCAAGGGCTGGACCCAGGGGCAACTCGCCGCCGAGCTGGGCACCAGCCAGAGCGCCATCGCCCGGATGGAACAGGGCAAGCAGAACCTGAGCCTGAAGATGATCCAGCGCCTGGAGGCGATCGTCGGGCACAGCATCGTCAAGGTGGGCCGGCCCCAGATGACCCACCTGCGCGTCGAGGGCGGCCGCACCCTCGCCGGCGCGGTGGACGTCAACAGCAGCAAGAATGCCGGCGTCGCGCTGTTGTGCGCCAGCCTCATCAACCGCGGCACCACCACGCTGCGCAGGCTTGCCCGGATCGAGGAAGTCAACCGGATCGTGGAGGTGCTGACCAGCATCGGCGTCGAGTGCACCTGGCTCAACGCGAACGACCTCCAGATCCGCCGCCCCGCCGTCCTGGACCTGGCCTCCATGGATGTGGAGGCGGCCCGAAGGACCCGCAGCGTCATCATGCTCCTGGGCCCGCTGCTGGACGAGGCCGACACCTACCGGCTGCCCTACGCCGGCGGCTGCGACCTCGGCACCCGCACCGTGCAGCCGCATATGCAGGCACTGCGCCAGTTCGGCCTTAGCGTGGAGGCGAAGTCCGGGTTCTACGCGGTGCAGGCGCCGCCGTCGGACGGTCACGACCGCTCCTTCGTGCTCAGCGAACGCGGCGACACCGTCACCGAGAATGCCATCATGGCCGCAGCCCACCGCCGTGGCACCACCATCATCCGCAATGCCAGCCCGAACTACATGGTGCAGGACCTGTGCTTCTACCTGCAGATGCTCGGCGTGGACATCGCCGGGGTTGGCACCACCACGCTGAAGATCACCGGCCGCCCGTCGATCGACGCCGACATCGAATACTTCCCGTCCGAGGACCCCATCGAGGCGATGAGCCTCATCACCGCCGGCATCGTGACGAACTCGGAAGTCACCATCCGCCGCGTCCCGATCGAGTTCATGGAAATCGAACTCGCCACGCTCGAGCAGATGGGCCAGCGGCTCGAGGTTTCCGGGGAGTACTTTGCCCGCAACGGCCGCACCCGCCTGGTGGACGTCACCACCAAGCCTTCGGAGCTGCGGGCGCCGGAGGACAAGATCCACCCCATGCCCTTCCCCGGGCTGAACATCGACAACCTGCCCTTCTTCGCGGTGATCGCCGCCAACGCCCACGGCCAGACAATGATCCATGACTGGGTCTACGAGAACCGGGCCATCTACCTGACCGAGCTCAACAAGCTCGGCGCCCAGGTCCAGCTGCTCGATCCGCACCGCATTTACGTCAACGGGCCCAGCAAGTGGCGAGCGGCCGAGGTGGGCTGCCCGCCTGCCCTCCGCCCCGCCGCCTGCCTGCTGCTGGCCATGCTGGCGGCCCGTGGCGTCTCGGAGCTGCGGAACATCTATGTCATTGAACGCGGCTATGAGGACCTGGCTGAGCGGCTGAACACCATCGGGGCGAAGATCGAGTATTTCCAGGACTGAGCCCCGCGTTGGTGTGGGGCGTTTCGGCGGATCCTGACGCACAATAGATTCATGCGCACCTTCGGCGTGGAGGAAGAACTGCTGATAGTGGACCCCGAATCGGGGATGCTGCTTGCCCTCGCTGACCTCATGCTGCCGAGTCTGGTGCCGCCGCAACAGGAAGCCGCCAGGGTTCTCCCGGCACAGAAACCGGTCCACGAAGGCGCCGACTTCAGCTACGAGCTCAAGCTCGAACAGATCGAGACCCAGACGCATCCGTGCCTGGAATACACGGAACTGCTCCGGCAGCTCAGGCGTGGCCGGTCCCTTGCGGACCAGGCCGCCCGGGCGCACGGCGGCCGGGTCGCGGCCCTGGCCACGTCGCCCCAAGGCTCAGCCACCCACCTGACGCCGAATCCGCGCTATATGACCATGCAGCAGCGCTTCGGGCTCACCGTCCGGAACCAGCTGACCTGCGGCCTCCACGTCCACACCTTTGTGGAGTCTCCGGAGGAGGGCGTGGCGGTAATGGACCGGATCCGCGACAAGCTGGCCGTGCTGATAGCACTCAGCGCGAATTCCCCCTACTGGAACGGGGCCGAGACCGGATTCGAAAGCTACCGCACCCAGGCCTGGAACCGCTGGCCGGGCTCGGGACCCACGATGATCTTCGGCAGCCTGCCCGTCTACCGCCGCGTGGTCACCCGGCTGGTCGAAAGCGGCGTCCTGATGGATGAGGGGATGGTCTATTTCGACGCGCGGCTGGCCCGACAGCATCCCACCGTGGAGATCAGGGTCGCGGATGTCTGCCTGCGGGCCGAGGATGCTGCCCTGATTGCCGTACTGGTGCGCGCCCTCGTGGAGTCGGCCGCGCGGGAATGGGACGACGGCGTCGATCCCGCCCCGGTGCCCACGCTGCTGCTGCGGATGGCCGCGTGGCAGGCCAGCAATTGCGGACTGCGCGGGGAGCTACTGGACTTCGGAACCTTCACCCCGGCCCCGGCCGCGGACGTGGTCAGGGCGCTCGTGGACTTCGTGGCCCCGGTGCTTGAGGAACAGGGCGAGCTGGAACTGGCGCGCGAGGGCGTCGAGCGGATTCTGGCAGAGGGCACCGGTTCGCAGCTGCAGCGCGGCCCGTTCCGGGCCGGCGGCCTGCCCGCCGTCGTCGAGCGGGCCATCGAACTGACCACCGAGGGGCCCGTCGCCGAGGGGTCGGCAGACAATCGTTCGGCCCTGGGCCGGTTGCGCCCGGCCTGACCGGGAGCCCGCAACACTTGCGGGTGCGGGATGCCAAAAGAAAAAAAGGCCGAAGAGGCGCCGCATTTATTGCCGAATGCTGATAGGGAATCACGGTTGTTTAATGATTGCCGCCCAGCCCTTTTCAGTTAACCGTTCCGGGCAAGGGCGGCACGCCCCCGTTCGCCTTGCGAAAGCCGGAGCCGGGTAGTCGAAACAAGAAATATGAGTACTACCCGTGACCGCCTTTAATTCCATTCACTGAGGTTCGGGTATTGCCTACTCGGGCGCCCTGATAGGCCACTCGCCTTTACTGGAAGAGCAAGTTCAAGGTTTTCCGAAGGTTTCCCAGAAGGTCTCACAATGTCACGTAACACGCCGGGGGGCGGTTGTGCTGTGCCGCATATGCGCTGGTCAACGTCCTGCAATGCTCGCACAGCCCGCAGCGGCTGCACCTTTCGCCGACGCGGCACCCTGCCAAGGGTGCCGCGAACCGATTCGGAAAATTGCCTCTCCCACTTCCCAAAGCCAGGTTCGCTTATGCGCCCGGCCCTGAAGATCAAATCCGGCCCGGCACTGGGGTGCCGAACAACATAGGAATTGAATTCACATGGTCTCGATTTATGTCTTGCTCATCGTTTTCCTGATTACTTTTGTGGCCGCCGCCGCCCTTGGCCGGTCCTGGTTCCACCGCCGCCTGCGCCGTCCCGAACTGCTCCGCAGGATTTGCCTTCTTGCCGGCTCAACGCTGCTGGTGGCAAATCTGGCCAGCGTTTTCCTCGATGCGCCCGAGTTGTGGCGGACTGCCGACCTCACGCTCACCCTTGGCGGGCTCGCGTCCCTGGGCGTTGCTTTGACGGCCCTGCGCACCGGGGGAGCCCCGGCCCGCCAGCCGCGCAGAGTTCTGGCCATCGGCGCCCACCCCGACGACCTTGAACTTGCCTGCGGCGGTACCCTGGCGAAGTTCGTAGACTCCGGACACGAGGTGCAGGGGCTCGTCATGAGCGATGGCACCCGTGGAGGGGATCCCCTGGAGCGCTCCCTCGACGCGCGGCGCGGCGCGGCGTTCATGGGCCTCACCGGAATGACCCTTTACAACTTCACAGACACGGACCTGTTCCGGCACAGCCAGGAAATGGTGGGTGTCATTGAAGCCGCCATCGCCCGCTACAACCCGGACATCATCCTCACGCATTCCAACCACGACCAGCACCAGGACCATCAGGCCGTCCACATGGCGACGCTGCGGGCCGCCCGCCAGCACCACTCAATCCTCTGCTATGAAAGCCCGTCGGCAACGCGGGACTTCAGCCCGAGCGTCTTCATTGACATCGACGACTACCTTGACGCCAAGGTCCAGGCCGTGAGGATGCACAGCGACCAGCTCGCCAAGCCGTACATGACGCCCGAGCGGGTCCGCGGCATCGCCTCGTTCCGCGGCGGGCAGGCGCGGCGCCGGGTCGCCGAAGCCTACGAACCCGTCCGTCTCCTGAGCACGGAAATGGAAAAGCTGTGATGCCCCGCGTGCTGGTCACCGGCGCCGGAGGCCCCGCGGGCCGCGCCGTAGCTGCCCAGTTGAAGTCCCGTGGCGTTCCCGTCCTGGGCACGGACATCCGCGAACTGCCCGCCGGGGCGGGCCTCACCGTCGTCCCGGTGCCGCCGGCCTCGGACCCGGACATGGTCTCGGCTCTGCGCCGGCTTGTCGTCCAGGAGGGCATCAACCTGGTCATCCCCACGGTGTGTGAGGAACTCCCGCAGCTTGCGGGGTACCGTGCCGCCTTCGGGACCGACGTCCGGGTCATCATCGGCGATCCCGGTCCGGTGGCTCTCGCCAACGACAAGCTCTTCACGGCCTGGCAGCTGCAGACCGCCGGGGTCCCCGTGCCGAGATTCGGCGTGCCCAGGGACTTCGCCAATGCCGGTGCCGCCATGGCCGCGCTCGGCGGCCCCATAGTTCTCAAGCCGCGGGTCTCCCGCGGCGGACGCGGCGTGATGGTCATCGACGGCAGCAAACAGGTGGACTGGCACCGCCTGCCGGAAGGACTGATTGTCCAGGAGTTCATCCCGGGCACCGAATACGGCCCGATGGTCTTCGGCACCCCGGCGCACAACGGGGCCGCGCCGTTCGTCGTCGTCGTGGAGAAGACCGAACTGGCGCAGGGCAACGTGGGCAACGCCGTGAGCACCCGCCGCGCCGAAGCCGGCGAGGCCATGGACGTCGGAAATCTGGCGATGGCGGCCGTCCGCTCGCTGGGCCT
Source organism: Arthrobacter sp. P1_B9 (assembly GCF_056406495.1). NCBI lineage: Bacteria > Bacillati > Actinomycetota > Actinomycetes > Micrococcales > Micrococcaceae > Arthrobacter > Arthrobacter sp. P1_B9. The sequence continues at coordinate 144,066 of NZ_JBFUAA010000008.1, read as the reverse complement.
CACGGGCCCGGTCGACGTCGACGTCCGCCGGCGTGCCGACGGGACCCCGGTGGTCCTTGAAGTGAACGCACGGTTCGGCGCGAACAGCGGGCGGGCCCCGGAACTGCTCGACGCCGTGCTGGCGTCGTTTGCCCTTCCCTCCTTCAACCCGGCCTCTTTCCGGCAAAGCACAGGAGCGTACGCCCATGTCCTGGTTTAGTTCCGCCTCCGCATCAGCCGTCCCCGGGGCCGAGTACCTCCTGCTCCTCATCGGCCTGCCGATTCTGGTGTTCGGGCTCGTGAAGCTGCTCGTGCTGCCGCTGTCCGTCTGGTTTGAACTCCGTGCGGGGCGCCGCCGCCGCCGCGCAACGCCCACCCTGCTGGATGAGCGGCCCAGCGTGTCGATCATCGTCCCGGCTTTCAACGAGGCGACCGTCATCGAAAACTGCGTCCGCTCCATTCAGCTCACCCTGTACGAGCGGTACGAGGTGGTGCTCGTGGATGACGGCTCCACTGACAACACGGCCGGGCTGATGCGCGCGCTCGCCGCGACGGATCCCCGGATCACGGTCCTGACCCAGGCCAATGCCGGCAAGGGGGCGGCCCTGAACCTGGGCATCCGCCACGCCACGGGCGAGGTCCTCATGTTTGTCGACGCTGACGGGATCTTCTCCCAGAACACCGTCAAGCGGATGCTCCAGGGTTTCACTGACCAGCGCACCGGGGCCGTGTGCGGCGACGACAGGCCGGTAAACCTGGACCGGGTCCAGACCCGGATGCTGGCCTTCATCAGCCATGTCGGCACCGGGATGGTCAGGCGCGCCCTGACCATGATCGGCTGCCTCCCGATCGTCTCCGGCAACATTGGGGCGTTCCCCCGCCGGATCCTGGAGGAGATCGGGCCGTTCCGCGAAGACACGGTAGGCGAGGACCTGGAACTCACCTGGCGGGTGCACAAGGCAGGCTACCGGGTGGTCTTCGCCCCGCGCGCGCTGGTCTATGCCGAGTCGCCGTCAACGGTCCGGGCGCTCTGGCGCCAGCGCGTCCGCTGGGCCCGCGGGCTGCTGCAGACCATGGGTGTGCACAAGCGCATGATCGGCAACCTCCGGCACGGACAGTTCGGCGCGTACCTGCTGTTCAACACCATCACCATGGTGGTGCTCCCGGTGCTCCAGATCCTGGTACTCGTGGATCTGGTCTTCCTCACGGCGCTGGGCCGCAGTCCGTTCGGCGCGGACGTCTGGGCAATCCTTGGCTGGGTGGGCCTGTTCATCACGTTGCTGCTCACGGTGTTTGCCCTGGCCATGAACAGGGCGTGGAAGGACCTGCGGCACGCCTGGGCGCTCCCGCTCATCCCGCTCTATTCCGTGTTTACGAGCCTGACTATGGTGGCCGCGCTGGTGCAGGAACTCCGTGGCAAGGAGGCGCACTGGAACAAGCTGACGCGGACCGGTGTGGTCAGCGTCACCGCCCCGGCGGTGCGCCCGGACGTCAGCGTTTGAGGCGCAGACCGGCTGCCTTCCCTGCCCTCGTGCTCCTGTCGGTGCTGGCCCTTTCTGCCACTGGGTGCGGCGGGCCGCAGGGACCCACGGCGCCCGCCGCGGAGCGCACTGTCGGCGTCGGCTACGAAACTGTGGTCGACGCCGCCTCGACGCTGCCGGAACTGGCCAGACGGCTCGATGAGGTCAACGCCAACAGCGTCACCATCAGCGTGGGGCGGCTGGACTGGACGGCGTTCCCTTGGGACGCCCACCCCGAGGTGGAGGCCGTCCCGGGCCGTGACCACGTGGCCGAAGCGGTCAAGGCACTGGGGACCGGCGGTGATGGCAGGAAACGCAGGATCACACTGACCATCGACCTGCTGATCCCCGGCTGGATCCGTACCAACCCGGGCCTGGCCGGCATCAACTTCGACGGCACCCGCTCCACGGAGTTCGCCAGCGTCAGCGCACTCACGACGGGACCCGTCGGGGAGCGGCTGGTCGACTTGGTGGCCGAGGTGACCAGGCGGTACCAGCCGGACGCCGTGGCCTTGACGGAACTGATGTTCGATAACAACACCTACGGCGGCGACGACCGCGATTCCTACCGGCTGGCCAGCGGCGGGACGGACTGGCCGCGGCTCGCGAACGGGGACATCGACGTCGAACACCCGAGCCTCGGGGCCTGGCGGTCGAAGGCGGTGGCGGCCATCGTGGCCAAGGCGGCGGCGGCCGCCCACGCGAACGGTGCCACGCTCGACATGGACGTCCGGGCGCCGTGGGACGATCCCGCCGGCGACCGGCCGGAGAGCGGCCATGACTACGGGCTGCTCGCCGCGGCCGCGGACCGGCTGGTCTTGTGGGACTACTTCGGGCTCAACGACGCCGCTCCGGCCTACTCCGCCGAGCTGGCCGCGGCCATGGCGAAGCGGTCCGGGAAGTTCGCCATCTCGGTCGGGATGTGGGCCAAGGACGGGCGCATCTCCGCCGCGGACCTGGCGGCCGGGCTGGAGGCGTCTGTCTCCGGCGGGGCGGCCGCCGTCGCCGTCACACCGTCCAGTATGCTCGACGACGACGCCTGGCGGGCGCTCAAGGCGGCCTGGGCCTGAGCGGCCATGGCCCTGGACCTGCTTGAGTGTTTAGACCTGTTTGAGCGCCTAGACCTGCTTGAGCGCCTGGCCGAGGTCGCGGATCAGGTCCTCCACATCCTCCAGGCCCACCGAGAGCCGGACCACGCCGTCGCTGAGCCCGATCGCCGCGCGGCCTTCCGGGCCCATCGCGCGGTGCGTGGTGGTGGCCGGGTGCGTGATGAGCGTCTTGGCGTCCCCCAGGTTGTTGGAGATGTCGATGATCCGCAGCGCGTCCAGGAGTGCGAACGCGGCCTGCTTCGCCGTGCGCCCGGGGGAGGGCTGCAGCTCCAGGGTGAGCACGGTCCCGCCGGCCTTCATCTGCTGCACTGCGAGCGGGTACTGCGGGTGGGACGGCAGCAGCGGGTACTTTACCCAGCCGACCGCGGGCTGTCCCTCGAGCCATTCGGCCAGCCGCAGCGCGGAGGCCGAGGAATGGTTGACGCGCAGGGCCATAGTCTCCAGGCCCTTGGTGAGCACCCAGGCGTTGAACGCCGAAAGCGCCGGACCGGTGTGCCGCATGAGCTGCTTGACGGGCCCGTCGATGAATTCCTTGGTGCCCAGGATGGCCCCGCCCAGGACGCGGCCCTGGCCGTCGATGTGCTTGGTGCCGGAGTAGACCACCACGTCCGCGCCGAGGTCGCCGCAGCGCTGGAGCAGCGGGGTGGCGAAGACGTTGTCAACCACCACCGTGGCGCCGGCCGCGTGCGCCAGTTTGCTCACGGCGGCGATGTCCACGATTTCCTGCATCGGGTTCGACGGCGACTCGAAGAACACCGCCGTGGTCGGCTCGGACAGCGCGGATTTCCACTGCTCCAGGTCCGGGCCGTCCACGAAGACCGTCTCGACACCCCAGCGCGGCAGGATTTCGTTGAGGATCACGAAGCACGAGCCGAACAGCGAGCGGGCCGCGACCACCCGGTCGCCGGCCGCCAACAGCGCGCCCAGGGCGGTGAAGACGGCGGACATGCCGGACGCCGTCGCGAAACACGCCTCCGTTCCCTCGAGCAGCCGGAGCCGCTCCTGGAAGGTGGCGACGGAGGGGTTGCCGTAGCGGGAGTAGACGAAGCGCTCGTCCTCACCGGTGAAGGCGCGCTCGGCGGCGGCCGCGGTCTCGTAGACGAATCCTGAATTGAGGAAGATCGGCTCGGTGGTTTCCTGGAAGCCGGTGCGGTCAAGGCCGCCACGGACGGCCTGGGTGTCGGCCGCCCAGCCGGCGGCGTCGGGATTGAAAGTCACTTAGATCTTTCCGAGGTTGGTGGGCAGGCCGCGGTTCTTCCAGCCATTGACGGTGCGTTCGCCAAAGCGGTCGGTCTCGCCTTCGAAGCCCTCAAGGACGTTGTACGAGGTGTAGCCGGCGGCCGTCGCGGCCGTCGCGGCCGCGATCGACCGGGCCCCGGAACGGCAAAGGAACACCAGTTCGACGGCGGTGTCCTCCGGCGCCTGCTGCCTTAGCTGTTCCACGAAGTGCGGGTTCGGCGTGCCGCCAGCGAGGTTCCACTGGATGAAGAGCGGATCGTTGCGGCTCTCGCCCGCGGCCGCGGTGTCCGGGATGCCGATGTGGGCCCATTCGCCCTCGGTCCGGACATCCACCAGGATGGCTCCGGCCTCCAGCTTGGCCCACGCCTCCTGCGGGCTGAGGTCTCCGGCGTAGCTCATGCGTGGCCCGCGAAGGCCCCGTCGGCGCCAAATTCGTCGGCGTCGAGCTCATCAACCGCATTGGCCACGGCGGCGTCCGCACTGGCAATCGCGGCCGGCAGGACCAGCGCCTGCGCCACGATCACGGTGCTTCCGTTGAAGCTGGCGGCGGGGCTTCCATGCAGCACGTAGCCCTCGGCCAGGGCGGCTGACACCCGCTCGCAAAAGGCGCGGTCATCCGCCCCGGTGAACAGGCGGTAGGCCAGCCTCTCCTCGCCCCCGGATGCTGAACCGGGTGCTGTGCCGGGTGCGGCTGTTGTGGGTATTGACGTGTCGGGCACGACGGATCTCCTCTTTCACGCTTGCAGCTCGAATTCTCGAATGCCGAGTATTCACCTGAGGCACCCCGCCGCGAAAGGGAGGGTTGCCGACCGGCCAGTCAGGGCTTGGCACCGGTTCTCATTACTCCCCAAAAACGTAACACCTGCGACGCCGGCCCGCACCGCCGCCGTCGTCATGTTCCGTAACCGGACCGCGGCCCGGGCGAGTAGTGGCGGGCTCCAGTTTCGGGTACAGCCCACTCGTGTCTGCCGGGACGTTTCGCCGTTTACTGGGGGGATTAGGTCCGACGAGTCGGCCGGAGCTGCAGGTGATTCGAGCAATGTGTGAATCAAGCAGTCCCGGAATCGACTCGTCTGTCCATCAACAAGCTGTCTGGGAATCGGTGGCTGGAACGGTCGGAGCCGCAGCCGCGGTCCGGCCGGTGACGGCGGAATGGAGCAATCGTGGGCCCGCGCATACTCGTTACCGGGATTACAAGCGCCGCCGGACGGGCCGTCGCGGCCCTGCTCGAAGCCCGGGGCCTCCCGTACCTCGGCTCCGACGCCCGTGCCGACACCCGTCAGGCCGGGGAGGCTCCCGCCGCCGCGGTCAGGCTCCTGCCGGCGACGAACCCGGACATGGTCCTGGACCTGCGCCGGGTGGTGGACCGCGAAGCCATCAACGTCATCATTCCGACCCTCACCGTGGAACTCCCGGTCCTGGCCGCGGCCCGCGCGGGATTCGCCCAGGACGTGCGGATCATCGTGGCCGACCCCGCCGCGGTTGCCCTCGCCAACGACCACCTGTTCGCCACCTGGGCGCTGCAAGCGGCCGGCATCCCGGTGCCCCGGTTCGCGGTTCCGGGCGACCTCGCCGCCGCGCCGGCTTCCCTCGCCGGCCTCAGCGGCCCCGTGGTGGTCAAGCCGCGGGTCTTCAAAGGCTCCCATGGGATCCACCTGCTGGCCGGAACCGACTCCGTTAGCTGGAAGAACATGCCGGCGGGGCAACTGGTCCAGGAATTTATCCCGGGCGCCGACTATGTGTGCCTGGTGTTCGGCACCCCGGCACGCAACGCGATGGCGCCGGTGGCGGTGGTCCTCGAGAAGACCAGGACTCCGTATGGACGCGCCGGCAGCGACGAGGTCAGCCGCAGGGTGCCGGCGAACCAGGCCGGGGATGTGCGCAAGCTGGGCCTGGCCGCCGTCCGCACGCTCGGGCTGACCGGGCCGGTCCAGGTCCAGATCCGCCGCCGCACCGACGGAACGCCCGTGGTGCTGGGTGTCTGCGCGACCCTGGGGGAGAACAGCACCTGGGCCCCGGAAATGCTCGACGCCGTGCTCGCAACCTTCATGCTCCCGGCGTTCAACCCGGCCTCGTTCCGCCTGTGCCCGGCAGTGCCCGCAGACGCCCTGGGGTGAGCGCAACACCAACGCGGGGTCACTTACGGCCCATCCGGGGACATGGGATGGGCCGTAACTGACCCCGCGTTGCTATTCGATGGTCGCGAAGAGGGCGTTGAGTTCGGCCGTGAGCTGGCGCCGCAGTTCCGGGGTGCCGATTTCCTGCCCGTCGATGTGGTTCACCGGGGCCAGGAGCCGGATGCTGGAGATCAGCCAGACCGCGTCGGCGTCCAGCAGGTCCTTCGGCTCCAGCGGGCCGTAACCCAGCTCCCAGCCGGCGGCCTTGGCGGCGGTGAACAGGGCGCCCTGTGACGTGCCGGGCAGGATGCCGCTGTCCAGCTGGGGAGTGATGAGCCGCCGGATGGTGCGGACGCCGCCGGCGCCGTCGTCCGAGGTTTCCAGGTGGGCCAGCAGAACGGTCGACGTCGGACCTTCCAGCACCCGGCCATCCGCGGACGTGAAGATGACGTCGTCGGCGCCCTGCCGGTGGGCGTAGCGCAGCGCCGCCATGTTCACGGCGTACGAAAGGGTCTTGGCGCCGAGCAGGAGCCACGGGGCGCGCTCGCCGACTTCACTGTCGTAGCCGCGGTCGAGCAGGATGACGTCGATCCCGGTCTCGCGCTGCCGCCGTCCCGCGGCCGCCGGGGCGGAGGCCTGGACCCAGCATGTGGGGGCAGCCGCGCCCTCCGGCCCGCGGGTGACAATCAGCTTCACCACCACCTCGTCCTGCTCCGCGCCGCCCGTTGCAGCCGCGGCGGGTTCCTGCCCCCGGAACTCGCGGATGGCGGTTTCCACCGCCCGCCGCCATGCGTCCTCGGCGGGGATGTCCAGCTCCAGAAGCCGGGCAGAGCCCGCCAGCCGGGTCAGGTGCGCCTGGATCTTGCGGGGCCGGCCGCCGACGGCCAGGAGGGATTCGAAAACACCGTCGCCGCGGGTGGCGCCCAGGTCCGTGGCCATCAGCTGCGGCTGCGACGCGTCGGCAACGCGGCCGCCGTCGAACGCCGGGTCGAGGAAGACCAGAACGGTCGCGGGTGCGGGAACAGGGGCAGGAGTGGTCATGGCTAAAGCTTAGTCTCGGTGGTCCCGGGATAGGATTTGGTCACTGCCCGTTCGGAACTGTTCCGCGTGGCTTGTACGTTGAGGGGTTCGCCTGTGTTTTGGCCATTTCCGCTGGCGGAGACTTTACCGTCCTGGGCGATTCTGATTTTGACCGTGATCGACTTCGCCATCCGAGTGCTGGCACTGGGCATCATCCCCGGAAACCGGCGGCCCACCACCGCGATGGCGTGGCTGCTGGGCATCTTCATCGTGCCGACCATCGGCCTGCTCCTGTTCCTGCTGTTCGGCAACTTCCGGCTCTCCCGCAAGCGCCGCGCGCAGCAGGACGCGGTCAATACCCGAGTGCGCGCCGGGACCTCGGAACTGGCGATGCTGGAAAGCCGCTACGCCGGACCCGAATGGGTGGCTTCCGCCGCGGAACTGAACAAGACGCTGGGCTCGCTGCCGATGGTGGACGGCAACCAAGTGGAGCTGCTGCCCGGCTACCCCGACTCCATCAAGGCGATGGCCGAGGCGGTCCGCGGCGCAAAGTCCTTCGTCAACGCCGAGTTCTACATCATGAGCTCGGACCACGTCACGGACGATCTGCTGACTGCGCTGGAAGAGGCCGCCGAGCGCGGCGTCGAGGTCCGTGTCCTGTTCGATCACCTTGGCACGCTTCGCATCAAGGGCTATCGCAAGCTGATCGCCCGGCTCAAGGCCAGCAAGATTCGCTGGCGGCCCATGCTGCCGCTCAACCCGCTGCAGGGGCAGTGGCGCCGACCGGACCTGCGCAACCACCGCAAGATCATGGTGATCGACGGCGAGATCGCCTTCACCGGATCGCAGAACCTGATCGAGCCCTCCTACAACAACCCCAAGCACCGCAAGATCGGCCGCGAATGGGTCGAGCTGATGGCCTGCCTGCGTGGACCGATTGTCACCACGCTCAACGTCGTCTTCGCCACGGACTGGCTCAGCGAGACCGACGAATCCATTGAGGAACAGCTCGCGCACCGGCCCGAACTGCACGCCGGCAACATCACCGCCCAGGTGGTGCCCAGCGGCCCCGGCTTCATCACCGAAAACAATCTGCGGCTCTTCAACACGCTGATTTACTCGGCTCAGCGCAAGATCTCGATCTGCAGCCCGTACTTCGTCCCTGATGACTCGCTGCTGTATGCGGTGACGACGGCGGCGCAGCGCGGCGTCGACGTCGAACTCTTCGTCTCGGAAAAAGGCGACCAGTTCCTGGTCCACCACGCCCAGCAGTCCTACTATGAGGCGCTGCTTGAAGCCGGGGTGCGGATCTACCTCTACAAGGCCCCCTTCGTGCTGCACGCCAAGCACTTCACGATCGACGACGACGTTGCCGTGCTGGGTTCCAGCAACATGGACATGCGCTCCTTCTCGCTGAACCTGGAGGTCTCGGTGATGCTCCTGGGGGAGGACATCGTGCGGCGGATCAGCGCCGTGGAGGACACCTACCGGGGCATTTCGCGCGAACTTACGCTCGAGGACTGGATGAAACGTCCGATGGGCGTCAAATACGTGGACAACGTCGCGCGGCTGACGGCCACCCTGCAGTAGCCGGGGCCGGCGGGACAGCCGACTCAGCCCGTGGGAAACCCGGCGCCGAGCGTCGAGAGGACGCCGAACGCTTTGGTCCGGATTTCGTCGTACTCCTCCTGCGGGGTCGAGTCGGCGGTGACAGCGCCGCCGACGCCGAGACTCAGTTCCGCGGCACCCTCGCCGAGGGCGCTGACCACGAGGGTCCGGATTGCCACGGCGAGGTCGGCGGCCCCGTTCAGGGAGAAGTAGCCGATCGCCCCGGAGTACACGCCGCGCGGCGCGGCCTCCAGCCGGTCCAGGATGGCCATGGTGCTGACCTTCGGGGCGCCGGTCATCGAACCCGCGGGGAAGCAGGCCGCAACCGCCTCGGCCCGCGGCATCCCGGGCCGCAGCCGGGCATCGATGGTGCTCACCATCTGGTGCACGGTGGCGTAGCTCTCGATCGCGCACAGCCGGCTGACGGCCACCGAACCCGGGACGGCGAAATGGCTCAAGTCGTTGCGCAACAGGTCCACGATCATGATGTTTTCCGCCCGGTCCTTGGCCGAAGACTCCAGCTCCTGGCGCAGGGCGGCATCCGTGCCTGGATCTGTGTCCCGGCGGCGCGTGCCCTTGATCGGCTCGGCCCGCATCCTGCCGTCCGCGGCAATCTGCAGGAACCGCTCCGGCGACGTGCTCGCCACGGCGAGCCCGCCGAACCGCAGGAAGCTGGCGAACGGGGCCGGGTTCCGGTGCCGCAGGTCCAGGTAGGCCGGCCACGGATCCACGCCGTGAGGCCCCGCGGGCGAGGCAGCCGTGAGCACCGTGGTCAGGCAGACCTCGTAGGTGTTTCCTTCCGCGATCTCACGCTGGGCCTCGGTGACCTTCGCCTTGTAGCCGGCTTCCGAGTCCCGGGCGGCGAAGCGCGGGGCGGAGGGTTTCGGGGCGCTGACACGCTGGGCCGGGGAGGCATGAGCGGCCGCTTGCGCCGACGCGGCCGCGGTGACGGCCGTGCGTGCCGTCTGAAGCCAGTCCCCGGCGTCGGGTGCGTCCAGGGTCAGCAGCCAGGCTGTGCCCTCGGCATGGTCAAGGACCACGGCACGGCCGGCGAAGATCAGGCAGGCGTCCGGGGTGGCGGCGGTGACGTCGTTCCCGCCGGTTTCGCGCTTGAGCTCGTAGCCGAGGTACCCGAGCCAGCCCAGGGTGAACTCGCACGGGTAGGCCTCGGGTGCGCGGAGCGCGCGGCGGCCCCACACGCCGTCGAGCCAGCGGAAGAACGGGCCATCGGTGGTCACGGTGGCCTGGCCCGTGCTGACGCGGGTCCGTCCGGAACTGTGCCGGACGGCCTGGCCGAAGCGGCCGCCGTCGTCGGCCAAAATGCTGAAGCGGCTCCGCTCCGCTGCCTCCGGGGCCAGCCCTGCCGGGTCCAGGGAGGAGTCGAGCCACACGGCGTTGGGTGAACCGCCAAAGAGCGCCGCAAACAGCTGCCCGGCCTCGGGCCGGGCCTCGATCCGTTCTGCCAGCAACTGCAGCCCGCGCCGGGCGGCGAGTTCGGGCAGCAGGGCAGGGGCGACGGCGGGAAGGTACTGAAGGGCCTGCAGGACGTCGTCCGGGGCGGTGCCGTCCGCCAGGTTGAGCACGTGCAGATCCGCGCGGGACGGGACGTCATCGGCCGCCAGCCACTCCGCTTCCTGCGCAGCCCACTGGTCCCAAAACGGTTCGTAGGTGTCGCCGTCCCGGGCCAGCGCCCGGGCCCGGCGGTCCGCGTCGGAGGAGTCCGCCCAGATCACGGCGTCCAGCAGGGGCACTGCGGCCGCCGCGGCGGCACCGACGCCCTCCACCAGGACGATTTCGGCCGGGCGTGTGGTGCGGGCCTCGCCGTCGTAGTGCCGTGCCCAGTCCCAGCTGACCCATTCCGCGTTCTCCCCGCGCCGCAAGGGCGAAAGCACGGTGGTGACGTAGCGCTCGATCCCCGCCGCCAGCCCGTTCCAGCCGGGATAGATGTCCTCGAGGTGGAAGAGCGAGACCTTGTGGTGTTCCCTCAACCGCGCCGCCAGTTCGATGGCCAGGGTGGTCTTGCCGGAGCCGGAGCGCCCGTCGATTGCGATGATGACGGGTGCGGGGCTCATGAAATAGAGCGTACCGGCTGCTGTGCATTGGCTTGATCACTGCCGTGATGTTGCCCGTCCTGCCGCCCAAGCTCGGTGCGTACGTGCTGCACAATCCCCGGAAGGGAGGCCCGGATGAGGTTCCAGGTGGTGTCGAAGTCGGTGTGGCCGCCGTACCACGGGTCCTCGATGCCCTGCTCCAGCGGGTCCTCGTCGGCCACGGCGGGGTCGAAGCTGCGGAGCATGCGGATCTTGGCCAGCGAGACCCGGTCCGGTGCTGCCTGCCGGAGCCAGCCGTAGTGGTCGACGTCGAGGGCCAGGATCAGATCCCGGCTCGCGAACCATTCGGGCCGCCATTCGCGCGCCACGTGGCGGTCCGAAGCGATGTTCTGCGCCGTGAGTTTGCGCGCTGCCCGGGGATCGATGGGCCGGCCGGCCTCATACGCGGTGGTGCCGGCGGAATCGACCACGGCCCCCGTGAGGCGCTCGGCCCGGAATGCCTCCGCCAGCATAAGTTCCGCCATCGGGGACCGGCAGATGTTTCCGGTGCAGACCGCGATGATCCGGTACTGGCTCGACATTGAGGTCATAGCTAAGCATGAACGATCCCGGGCCTCTTGGCTAGCTGGCCGCCGCGAAGTATTACAAAAGATGTCAACTGACTTTTACTTGTTGTCATGCCCGGGCCCGGGTGCGGCCGGGCCCAGCCCAAGGTGCCGGACCAGCGCGTCGAGGACCGGCAGCTGGCCCTTGACCAGCCTGGACCGGGCTGCGGGCTCGGCGGTCCATTCCGCGCGGTCGATCTCGGGGAAGCTGCCGATCGTGCCGGATCCCCTCGGCCACTCCAGCTCGAAGGTGTTGCTCACGATGCGTTCGGGCTGGAAGTCCGTTTCCGCCGTGAAGACCGTGATGATCTTGCCGGAGGGCTGGCGGAAGTCGCCGAGCCGGTGGTAGTCGGCGGCGGGTGCCGGTGTGCCGATTTCCTCCGCGAACTCGCGGTGCGCGGCCGCCAGGGGGTCCTCGTCGGCGAGGTATTCCCCCTTGGGGATGGACCAGCCGCGGGAGTCCTTGCGGGCCCAGAACGGTCCGCCCATGTGGGCTATCCAGAGCTCAAGCTGCGGTGTGCTGCCGGATGGCGGCGCCCCGCCGGGCGGTGATGCACCCCTTAGCCGGTACAGCAGAAGGCCGGCGCTGCGAACGGTCATGGCTCCCTCCTGCCCCAAGGGTATTCCCCCAGTGCTTGAGCGGCCGCGATCAGGCCGCCGGCCCCCACAGCGCCTTGCGGAGCAACCCCTTGAGGGTTTCGATCTCCGGGGCACTGAGGCCGGCCAGGGCGGCGGATTCCGCGTCCCGCGCCGCGGCCTCGGCCCGCCGGAAGAGGGCTTCCCCCTCCGGGGTCGAGGAAACAATCTTGGCGCGCCGGTCCAGCTTCCCAGGCGCCCGGATCACCAGCCCGCGCTTCTCCAGCTCGTCGATCAGGGCGACAATCTGGCTCGGGTCCAGGCTGAGGAACTCGGCCATCTCCCGCTGGGTCGGTTCCAGCCCGCTGTTGGCCAGGGCCAGCACCGAATAGGAGCGCTCCTTGAGATCGAACGCGGCCAGGGCGCGGTTGTTCAGGGCCGACCCGCCGGCATGCACCTTGGCCAGCAGGAAACCCGCGTCCAGGCTGATGGTTGCCGCCGTGAGCTTCTCCGCAGGCTCGGTGCCCGGCTCGTCGTCAACTTCGGTCGCCATGCCCAACTCCAATAGTCCAAAAAATAAATCATTGACTTTTTCAACTATCCATATTTTCATGGATACAGAACAGCATCCCATGCCGCGGGGCCGGATGCACAAGGCAGCTAGCAAAGGAGCGGCAATGAGCCTGTCAGGAAAAGTAGCAATCGTCACCGGAAGCGGACGGGGCCTCGGCCTGGCCTACGCCCGGGAACTGGCCCGCCAGGGCGCCGCCGTCGTCGTCAACGATGTGGACGCCGAGGTCGCCGCCGACGCTGTCCGGACGATTCAGTCCGACGGCGGCCGCGCAGCCGCCGTCGTCGCCCCGGTGGGCAGCTCCGACGTCGCCAAGAAGCTCGTGCAGGCGGCCGTCACGGAGTTCGGCCGGCTGGACATCCTGGTCACCAACGCCGGCATCCTGCGGGACAAGAGCCTGCTGAAGATGACGGACGAGGACTTCGACGCCGTGATCAACGTCCACCTGCGCGGCACCTTCACCTGCGCCCGGGAGGCCTTCGGCTACTTCAAGGAGCACGGCATTCCCGGCCGCATCATCACCATCGGCTCCCCGACGGGCCAGCGCGGCAACTTCGGCCAGACCAACTACGCCGCCGCGAAGGCCGGAATCGTGGGCATGGTGCGCACCTGGGCGCTGGAAATGAAGAAAGCCGGCGTCACCGCCAACGCCGTCATTCCCGTGGCCGCCACCGCCATGACCAAGACCGTCCCGTACTTCCAGAAGGCCGTCGAGGCCGACGAGCGCGGCGAGACGATGCCGGCCTTCTTCCGCCACGACCTCGGGTTTGGCACGGCCGGCGACGTCGCCGGGCTGGTGGCCTTCCTGGCCTCCGACGCGGCCGCCGGCGTCACCGGCCAGGCAATCGGGGCGGGCGGTGACCGGCTGCAACTCTGGACCCACCCCGACGCCGCCGCCACCGAATACCGCGAGGGCGGCTGGGGCTACCAGGATCTGGTGGACAACTTCGGCGCGCTCTTCGGGGACAAGCTGCAAAGCGTCGGCGAGGACTTCCTGCCGCTGCCGGCGGAACTGCAGCCCGAACCGGCCGAGGTCCGCTGAGATGGCTGCCCAGCGCTACGAACCCGGCATCGACGCCGCCTCACTCGATGCGATCGACATGCACGTCCACCTCGAAGTGGACGGCCACGGCCACGAGTCCCTTCCGGCGGCCCTGACCGAGGCCTCCGCCAAGTACTTCAAGGCCGAGGACCGCAGCCCTTCGCTGGACCGGATCGCAGAGGTCTACCGCGAACTGAACATGGCCGCCGTCGTCTTCACCGTCGACGCCCGGACCCAGCTCAAGCACGAGCCCAACAGCATCCCGGACCTCATTGCCGGGGCGGCGCGGAACAACGACGTCCTGATCCCCTTCGGGAGCGTGGACCCCCGCACCGGCGCCGAGGCGATCCAGGGCGCCAAGCACCAGGCAATCGACCTCGGCGCGCGCGGGTTCAAGTTCCACCCGAGCCTGCAGGGCTTCGACCCCTCCAACGAGCAGTTCTACCCGCTCTGGGAAACCCTGCAGGAACTGCGCCTGCCGGCCATCTTCCACACGGGACAGAACGGCATGGGGGCGGGGCTCCCGGGCGGGTACGGCATCAAACTGGCCTACTCCAACCCGCTCCTGCTCGACGCCGTGGCCGCGGACTTCCCGGAGCTGCAAATCATCATGGCCCACCCCTCGGTGCCGTGGCAGGACGAGGCCAACTCGATCGCCACGCACAAGGCCAACGTGTTCATCGACCTCTCCGGCTGGTCCCCGAAGTACTTCCCGGAGTCCCTGGTCCGGATGGCCAACTCGGTCCTGCAGGACAAGGTCCTGTTCGGCACCGACTTCCCGCTCATCACCCCGCAGAAATGGCTGGGCGCCTTCGCGGACCTGCCGCTGAAGGACGAGGTCCGGCCCAAGATCCTCAAGCACAACGCCGTCCGCCTGCTCGGGCTCGGTGGCTGAGGTGTCCGTGGAAACCGCGCCCCAGACAACAGCCCAGGAGCGCCTCTACGGCGTATGCGACTACTACGACGCCGAATCCCTCCTCGCCGACGCGGAGCGGAAAGTGCTGGGGCGGCTGCGGGAGTTCCTGGACACCCAGGCCCGGCCGCTCCTGGCCGACTACTGGGAGCGCGGCGAGTTCCCGGACCAGCTCGCGCGGCCGCTGATCGACCTGGACCTCATGGAACCGGCGGAACTGACCGGCGCCCCGGGTGCGGGTCAGACACCGGCCCGGGGCATCTACCAGGGCTTCCGGATCTTCGAACTCGCCCGCACGGACGCCTCGCTGGCCACCTGGTACACGGCCCAGGCCGGGCTGTTCCGGACCGCCATCCGGGTCGGGGCCTCCGCGGAACAGCAGGCCGAATGGATGCCCAGGGTCATCGACTTCTCGCTCAAGGGCGTCTTCTCGCTGACGGAGCCGGAATCCGGCTCCGACATCGCCGGCGGACTCGCGACGACGGCCCGCAGGGAAAAGGGGCGTGAGGCCGGCCCGGACGGCGATACCTGGGTCCTGGACGGCGCCAAGCGCTGGATCGGCGGCGCGGCAACGGCCGACGTCCTTGCCGTCTTCGCCCGCGACGTCGCCGACGGCCAGGTCAAGGCTTTCCTCGTGGACCGCGAGGCGGCCGGCGTGACCCTGGAGAAGATCCACGGCAAGACCGCGCTGCGGATGATGCAGAACGCCCACATCACCCTCGACGGCGTCCGCGTCCCCGAGGCCAGGCGGCTCCATAACGTGAACTCGTTCCGGGACGTGGCGGCGATGCTGCGGGCCATGCGCTCGGACGTCGCGTGGATCGCCGCCGGCATCGCTGCAGGAGCTTTCGAAGCCGCGCTGCGCTACGTCTCCGGGCGCCGGCAGTTCGGCCGCCCGCTCGCGTCCTTCCAGCTCGTCCAGGAAAAGCTCGCCCGGATGCTCGGCAACGTCACCTCGGCGCTGTCCCTGGTGGTCCGGCTGACCGAACAGCAGGAGAAGGGCATCTACCGGGACCAGGACTCGGCCCTGGCCAAGATGCAGACCTCCCTGCTGATGCGCGAGACCGTGGCGCTGGCCCGCGAAGTGGTGGGCGGCAACGGCATCACGCTCGCGGCCGACGTCGCACGGTTCCATGCCGATGCAGAGGCCGTCTACTCCTATGAGGGGACCCACGAGATCAATGCCCTGATCGTCGGCCGGGCCCTCACCGGCCACAGCGCCTTCACCCGCTGACGCTCTTTACCCGCTGACGGCGTTCCGCCGTCGTAGTACACCCAAACCCAACCGCTCCAGGAGCCAAAGATGCCCAACCTCGTCGTCGACTTCGACAAACTCCTCACCCTCGCCGGCACCGACCTCGGCGCCACCGACTACCGCGAAATCACCCAGGAACAGATCAACAAGTTCGCCGACGCCACGGGCGACGACCAGTGGATCCACGTGGACCCGGAACGCGCCAAGGACGGCCCCTTCGGCGCCCCGATCGCCCACGGCTTCCTCACCCTCTCGCTCATCATCCCGTTCTGGGGCGAGCTGTTCGACGTCGACGGCGTCACCACCAAGGTCAACTACGGCCTCGACAAGGTCCGCTTCACCTCCCCCGTCAAGGTGGGTTCACGCATCCGCATGCGGGCCACCATCGCCGAAGTCACCGAGGTCAAGGGCGGCGCCCAGATCAAGGTCGCCAACACGATCGAGATCGAAGGCCAGGAACGCCCGGCCGTCGTGGCCGAGTTCCTCGCCCGCTTCTACAAGTAAACCGCCACACCCCTTCACCATCCCCCTCTGCCATAAGGAACAACGATGTCCCAAATTTCGCAGTTGCAGGCCATGGACGCGGGTACGCGTCGCCGTGAAGCACGGACCGTCATTGCCTCCAGCTATCTCGGCAGCACCATCGAGTACTACGACTTCCTGCTCTATGCCACGGCCGCCGCGGTGGTCTTTCCCAAGGTGTTCTTCTCCGGCGCGGACGAATGGGTGGGGGTGGTGGCCGCGTACGGGACGTTCGCCGCCGGCTACGTGGCACGGCCCCTCGGCGGCATCATCTTCGGCCACTTCGGCGACCGGCTGGGACGCAAGAACATGCTGATTGTCTCGATGCTGGTCATGGGCATCGCCTCCACCCTGATCGGACTGGTGCCCGGCGCCGCGGTGGCCGGAGCCTGGGGTGCCGTGATGCTCGTGATCCTCCGGGTCTGCCAGGGCATTGCCGTCGGAGGGGAGTGGGGCGGCGCCGCCCTCATGGCGCTGGAGCATTCGGAATCGGGCAAGCGCGGCTTCGCGGCTTCGTTCGTCAACGCCGGCGCCCCCACCGGCGCGGTGCTGGGCACCCTGGTGATGGGCGCGTTCGCGGCCCTGCCCAACGAGCAGTTCCTGGCCTGGGGCTGGCGCGTGCCGTTCCTGCTGTCCTTCGTCCTGCTGGGCATCGGCATGTTCGTCCGGCTCAAGGTCTCCGAAAGCCCCATCTTCAAGGCGGCACTGGAACAAGAGAAAGCCGAGCGGGAACAGGCCGAACGGGACAACACCCAGCGGACGGTGCCGGGCAGCGCGCCGGTGCGCCGCGAGATTCCCCTCCTGCAGGTCCTGCGCCGGCCCAAGACCCTGATCTTCACCATGCTGGCCGGCGCGGCCGGGTTTGCGCTCCAGGTGGTGCTGGCCACGTTCTCCGTGACCTACGCCGTGTCCAAGGGTGCGGACCGGCAGGGCGTTCTCTACGCCTTCGCGGCCGCCTCCTTCGTGTCCATCGCCTTCGTGATCATGGGCGGCCGGCTCTCCGACAAGCTGGGACGGCGGCCCGTCATGATCGGCGGCCTGGTGCTCTTCATCCTGTACCTCACGCCGATGTTCCAGCTCCTGTCCTCCAACAACATCGGGCTGATCTTCGTGGCCTTCGCCGTGGGCCTCATGATCCATTCCACCCTGTTCGGCCCGCTCGCGGCGTTCGTGTCCGAGCAGTTCGGCACCACCTCGCGCTACACCGGCGCCTCGCTGGGCTACCAGCTCGCCACGCTCCTCGGCGCGGGATTCACGCCGGGCATCGTGGCGCAGATCTTCAAGGATTCCGGACAGGACACGGCCGCCGTGGTCTGGTACCTGACCATCATGTCCGTCGTGTCGATCGTCTTCATCCTGCTGACGCGAGAGCCCAAGAACAACGATCTGCAGACTGTCCGGTCCTAACCAGGCCCGCTGGCGCTACCGTCTAACTAGAAAGGATTTTCCGTGGAGAATTTTGGCATCGGCTCGTGGCTGCAACGGCGCCGCCCGAAGTCGGGCACCAAGACCGCAATCATCGCCGGGGAACGCAGTCTCAGCTACAGCGAGCTCGCGGGACGCTCCACCCGGCTCGCCAACGCCCTCCGGGACCGCGGCGTAATCAAAGGCGACAGAGTGGCCTACCTGGGCGAAAACGATCCCTCCTTCCTGGAGACCCTCTTCGCCGCCGGCCTGGCAGGTGCCGTCTTCGTCCCGCTGAACACCCGGCTCGCGCCGCCCGAGATCCAGTTCCAGCTCCGGGACAGCGGCGCTGTCGTGCTGGTCCACTCGGAGGCGCTCGCGGTGCTCGCGGAACGCGGCTCGGCGGAGACGGCCGTGGGTTCGCGGATCGTCGTCGACGAGTCGACAGCGCCAGCCAAAACAGTGCCCGATTCAACGCTGCCCGACGGCGGGGCCGACGGCGGCGCTGGCCGGGGAACCGCCGTGGAGGCGTATGAGGCCGTCATCGCGTCCGGTGCGGCGCTGGCGCCGGACGAGCCCGTGGGCCTGGACGACGCCGCCATGATCCTCTACACCTCCGGAACCACCGGAAACCCCAAAGGCGCGCTCCTGACCCACGGCAACATCACGTGGAACTGCATCAACGTGCTGGTCGATTTCGACTTTGCCTCCACCGACGTGGCTCTCATGATCTCCCCGATGTTCCACGTCGCCTCCCTGGACATGGGCGTCCTGCCCACGCTCCTCAAAGGTGGCACCGTGATATTGGAGGCCAAGTTCGATCCCCGCCGGACGCTCGAGCTGATCCAGCAGCACCGCGCAACGACTATCAGCGGGGTGCCCACGACCTACCAGATGCTGTGCGAGCACCCGGACTGGGACGCCACGGACCTCAGCTCGCTGAACAAACTGACATGCGGCGGGTCCGCGGTGCCGATGCGGGTCCTGGAAGCCTACGAGCGGAGGGGGCTGCGCTTCTCCAACGGCTACGGCATGACCGAGACGGCCCCGGGCGCCACCACGCTGCCGGCGGCGAGGTCCCGGGACAAGGCCGGGTCCTCCGGACTGCCGCATTTCTTCACCGATGTCCGGGTGGCCGATCCCCTCGACCCGGCGTCCGGGCCCGCTGCGCCCGGAATGGTGGGGGAGATCCAGATCAAGGGTCCCAACGTCATCCACCAGTACTGGAACCGGCCCGAGGCCTCGTCGGACTCCTACACAGGGGACGGCTGGTTCAAGTCCGGAGACATGGGCTACAAGGACCCGGACGGTTTCGTGTTCATCTCCGACCGGCTCAAGGACATGATCATCTCCGGCGGGGAGAACATCTATCCCGCCGAGGTGGAGCAGGCGATCGCCGAGCTCGACGCCGTCGGAAGCGTCGCGGTGATCGGGGTGCCGGACGAGAAATGGGGCGAGGTGCCGCGGGCCGTGGTGCTGTTGCGGGAGGGCGCCCGGCTCACGGAAGAGCAGCTGCGCTCCCACCTGGAGGGCCGGCTGGCGAGGTATAAGATCCCCAAATCCGTCGTCTTCGTGGACGAGATGCCCCGGACAGCGAGCGGCAAGATCCGGAAAGCGGACCTTCGGAAGCTGGCGCCCGGCCACGTCTGACGGGGGAGCCCGGTCCCGGACGGTGAGCCGGTCTCTGGTCGCCGCCGGCGGCCGCGGTGCTTAGTGGATTGCGGCCAGCAGGACGCCGACGCCGACGAAGAGCCCGCCGAACGTCCGGTTCAGCACCTTTTGCCCGCGGGCGTCGCGGGTGAAGCGCTGGAAGGACCGGGCCGCAGCCGCGAAGAAGAACCACATGACCGCCACGTCGATCACGATCACGGTAGCGGCCAGGACCACGTACTGCGGCAGCAGCGGCTGCTCCGGCCGGATGAACTGCGGCATGAAGGCCAAGAAGAAGACCACGGCTTTGGGGTTGAGCAGATTGACCCAGAGGCCACGGCGGAACATGGACAGGCCCGGCTCGTTGCGCAGGGCCGCGGCCTTCTCCTGATCCAGGTCCGGCTTGTGCAGGAACTGCCGGATGCCCAGGTAGACCAGGTAGGCGGCGCCGGCGTAGCGGATCACGTTGAAGGCAACCGGTGAGCTCGCCACGAGCACCCCGACGCCGAGGGCCACGATCAGGATGTGCACAACGAGGGCGGCCTGCTGGCCCAGGATGCCCCAAAGGGACCGGCGGAATCCCGAGTTCAGGGAGTTGCTCATGGTGTTGATGGCGCCCGCGCCGGGAGTGAAGCTGATCAGGACGCCGGCGCCGGCCAGGGCCAGCCAAAGGGAGGGTTGCACCAGGTAAGTTTACGGTCCCGGCCGTGGCGGGTCCGATTGATGACGGGAGTCAGTCGCGGCTGAGGCCGTAGCTGAGAATCATGTTGCCTTTGCTGGTCTGCTGGGACGACTGCAGCTCCAGCCGGGTGAGGGCATCGCCGTCGTTGAACAGCCGCCGCCCGCTGCCGGCGATCACGGGATGGACGATCAGCATCAAGGTGTCGAGCAGCCCGGCGAACAGTAACTGGTGGACCAGCGAAATGCTGCTGAAGATCCCGATTTCACCGCCGTCGCTGTTCTTCAGGGCCGCGACGAAGTCTTCCAGCGGGCCCTCGATCAGGCGTGAATTTTGCCAATCCAGCTCGCCTGTCAGGGTCCTGGACGCGACAAATTTCGGCAGCGGATTGATGAATCCGGCAAAGTCCGCGTCGCTTTCGGCGTTGGGCCAGTATTCTGCCCATTGCTGGTAGCCCACGCGGCCGAGGAGCGCAGTGTCGATCCGGCCCATCATCTCGCCCATCCCGGCACCGAGCTCTTCGTCGAAGCTGTCGAATTGCCACTTGAACGGGTCTTCAACCACGCCGTCCACAGAGCAGAAAAGGCCGGCCGTCAATTTGCGCATGGGTTTCTCCTTGCCGTGGGTCTCCAGTCCAGATATCTAATGCACCCTATCCGCAGACCCGGAAGCAGGGAATGGCTGCCGGCAACTCGACGGCGAACGCCCCGGAGGCCGGCCGTGCCGCCAGCATCGCGGGTCTTGGGCGTGCAAGGAGCGCGCCCAAGACCCGCTAAGGGTTAGCCGTTGGACGTGTAGCCATCCGTGGCGGTGTCCCCGGGGCCGCCATGGCCGCCGCCGGGGCCGCCCTGGCCTTCCTGGGTTGCGGTCACCGTGAAGTTCGCATCCAGCAGGACAGTGGCGCGCGTGCCGTCCGCCTTCGTGATGTGGGCTTCGTAGGTGGCGCCGTCGGCGTCAGTCTCCATCCGCTCGATCGCCGCATCCGGCTGGGCGGCCTTTACCGCCGCTTCGACCTTCGTGGCGGTGTCGCCGGTGAGGACCTCCTCCGTCTTTCCGTTGGCCTGGTGCGGGCCGCGCTGGCCCCCGATGCCGTAGCCGTCGGTGGCCTGGGTCGAGGACGAGCTGCCGGTGGAATCGGCAGCCATCGCGGGGATGGCCGATGCGCCGATGGCGCCGCCGCCGATCACCGCAGCGAGCATGATGCCCGCGGTGGTCTTGTTGATCTTTGCCATGGTGAAACTCCTTTGCTGGGGCCTGGGCTTCCGGGCCGGCCGAGGATTCGGCCTGTACCCAGCCTCAGGCGCGGAGTTATGGCTGCACTTTCGGCGGCCTGTGCCGGTGCTGTGACCACGGCCGCCGCTCACGCCCGGGCGATGACCTCGCCGTTGGGAATCAGGAACCAGCCGTCGTCGGTGGAGCCCCACCGGTGCCAGCCCGCGGAAATCCGGGCCAGGTCCGCCTCGCTGGCCAGGCCGTACTCGAGCGCCTGGTCGGCAAAGGACGAATGCAGCACCCGCTCGCCCCACACCCGGGCCTGCCAGCGCCGCTCATGCCCAGTGGCGTAGAGCCAGTTGCTGCTGGACGGCGCCACATCCGTGAAGCCGGCGGCCTGCGCCCAGGACACGAGCCGGCGGCCGGCGTCGGGCTCGGCGCCATTGCGGCGGGCGATCCGCTGGTAGAGCTCCATCCAGTCGTCGAGTTCGGGGATGGCCGGGTACCAGCTCATGCCGTGGAAGTCGGCGTCGCGCACCGCCACTATCCCGCCTGCCTTGGCCGCCCGCCGCATCTCCCGCAGCGCCGCGACGGGGTCCGTGAGGTGCTGGAGGACCTGATGGGCGTGGACGACGTCGAAGGATTCGTCCGGGAAATCGAGGTCGTAGATGTTGCCGGCGGCAAAGCCGACATTGTCCACGCCGCGCTCGACGGCGAGGGCCGCGGCCTGGGCGATGATGTCGGGGGAGCGGTCCAAGCCTGTGACCCTGCCCGGCGCCACCAGCTCCGCGAAGTCGCAGGTGATGCTGCCAGGCCCACAGCCGACGTCGAGGACGGAGGTCCCGGGCATCAGATGCGGGAGCACGAACGCTGCCGAGTTTTCCGCCGTGCGGGAGGCATGGGCACGGACCACCGACTCGTGGTGGCCGTGCGTGTACACATCGTCAGGCTGCTGCGCACTCATAATGGAACGCTACCCTCCCTCGCCCGGAAAAGGGTGGACCCCCAACTGCGGGTCAGCAGGCGTGCGCCGCAGGCAGTTTTTTGCGGGTGGCCGTCAGTTTTGCCGCTTCCGGCGCCGGCGA
The DNA here is from genome assembly GCF_056406495.1 of Arthrobacter sp. P1_B9. Lineage (NCBI taxonomy): Bacteria > Bacillati > Actinomycetota > Actinomycetes > Micrococcales > Micrococcaceae > Arthrobacter > Arthrobacter sp. P1_B9. The sequence continues at coordinate 121,909 of NZ_JBFUAA010000008.1, read as the reverse complement.
TTCTACGGATGAATGGAGGAGTGAAGATCAGCAACAGCAACAGCAACAGCAACAGCAACAGCAAAAGCGGCAGCGGCAGCGGCAGCGGCGCCGGCAACGGACTGGGCCTGTTCCGGGCCACCGGAATCTATGTCGGCGCGATCCTGGGCTCGGGTGTCCTGGTGCTTCCCGCCATCGCAGCCAAGGAGGCAGGCCCGGCGTCGCTCCTGGCCTGGGCTGTCCTGCTGGTGTTCTGCATTCCCGTTGCCTTCAGCTTCGCCGAAATGAGCCGCCAGCAGCCCGACGCCGGAGGGATCGCCCACTTCGTCAAGCGTGCCTTTGGTCGCCGCGCCTCGGTGGTGGCCGGGTACCTCTTCTACTTTTCGATCCCCTTCGGTGCCCCGGCAACGGCCGTGATCGGCGGCAACTACATCGCCCACGCCGTCGGCGGCGGCCGGGACACCGCAGTCCTCGCGGCGGCGGTGATCCTGCTGGCCGCCTTCGCGAGCAACGCCGTCGGCATCAGGGTTTCCAGCCGCATGCAACTGGTGCTCATGGTGCTGCTGGTGGCACTGCTCGCGCTCGCCGTCGTCCTCGCGGTACCGCACGCCAAAGCGGAAAATTTCCAGCCCTTCGCCCCGCACGGCTACTGGGCGGTCGGCGGTGCCGCGAGCCTGCTGTTCTTCTGCTTCGCCGGCTGGGAAGCCGTCTCGCACCTGGCCGGTGAGTTCCGGAACCCCGGGCGCGATCTCCGGCGGGCCACGTGGCTCACGCTGATTGTGGTGGGCGCGGTCTACATTGGCGTTGTCGCCGCCTCGGTGGCCGTCCTCGGCCCGGAACTGCCCGCTACGGCGGTGCCCGTCGCGGCGTTGCTGGAGAAAGGGCTGGGTTCATTGGCGGCCCCGCTCACCGCGGTTGCGGCGGCGGTTTTGACGTTCGGCCCCATCAACACCTTCGTGGCCGGGGCCAGCCGGCTCGGGGCCGCCCTGGCATCCGACGGCGTGCTGCCGCCCGCCCTTGCACGCGGTGCCGGGCGGGGGCAGGTACCCGCCGGAAGCCTGGCAACTCTGGCCGTCCTGACGTTGCTGTCCTTCGCTGCCGCCGTCGCCGGACTCACCGACATGCAGTTCCAGATCGGCGCCGCCTCGGCGTGTTTCACGGCCGTCACCGCGTTTGGGCTGGCGGCCGGCATCCGGCTGCTGCAGCCGCGGACCGTTGCCTGGTACGGCGTGATCGTGGCGGCCGGGGTCATGGTGGCCGTCCTGATCTTCAGCGGCTGGGCGCTGGGGGTTCCGCTGGCACTGGCAGCGGCCGCCGTCGGCGTCGGCAGGCGTTTTGGCGGGACCCAAGAACAGGAAACGGCGCCTTCTGCACTGGCGGAGGCGCTCCCCGGTGGCCGGCCGGAAACCGCCGCCCATCCGTGACGCAGCAGGCCGCGAGTCAGCCGGGGCGCTGCCCCGGCGCTTGCTCCGGCCCGGGGCCGCGGGCCGCTTCCTCACCGGCCCGGACAGTGGCATCGATCATGGAGTTCATGAAGCGGGTGGCGATCTCCAGTTCTTCGGGCGTGAAGTTCGCCATGGCTGCGCCCATGTGGCGGGCCAGCGGCAGGAACATTGCGCCGCCGTCCCGGTAGGCCTTGGGCGTCATGCGCAGCTGCACCTGGCGGCGGTCCGCGCCCTCGCGCTCACGGACCACGTGGCCGGAACTGTGGAGCCGGTCGATCAGTGCGGTGGTGGCCGGGGAGCTGAGGTTCAGCTCTTTCCTCAGCACCCCTGGAGTGACAATCTGGTCCCGCGCCGCGTGCCGCATGATGACGGCGAGGGCGTTGAGGTCCGTGCGGTGCATGTCATTGCGGCCGCCGGCGGAGTCCACATAACGGTTGGCTTCGAGGGTGAATTCCTGCAGGAGCCGGACGAGGGGCGGCGGACCGGCGGCTTCGGGCGGGACTGTGTTCTTGGGCGAGACCGCGTCTTCGGATGGGCCTGCGTCTTCGGATAGGCCCGGGGATTCGGCTGACACGGCGGACCTCCTTCGTCCCTTGATCCTGCCCCGGTGGTCTGACCGCGGCAGGTCGGCGCTGTCGACGGCGCCTTCGGGAGTCTACTGCAGGGTCTGCGGAGCGGTCTGACGCCGGCTGTCTTTCCATTCTCCTCCGGTGCCCCCGGCAAATGGGTTATCTCTATGATGGAGATAGTCTACTATGGAGTTGATCTCTGCTCCCACTCCGAGGCGCACCCTGGAAGGAAACATGAAAACGACTTCGTCCGCGGCGACCCGTGTCCCGTTCTGGCTGCGCTGGCTGGTCCCCGCAGTGCTCGTCCTGGCCTGGCTGGCGATCGCCGGCGTCGGCGGCCCTACATTCGGCCGCCTGAGCGAGGTGTCATCAAATGACCAGGCATCGTTCCTTCCCGCCGGGGCCGAGGCCACCGAGGCTGCGGACTGGCAGGCAAAGTTCAGGGACTCCAAGGAGATCCCGGCAGTGATCGTGGTTGAGAGCGACTCCGCCTTCACCCCGGCCCAGCTCCGCGAGACCGCGGCCCTCAAGGGCAAGCTGGAGGCCCTGCAGGCCGGGAGCACGGTTATCGGTCCCATCCCTTCCGAGGACGCCAAGGCAGTCCAGTTCGTGGTGCCCATTGCTTCCTCGGCGGAAGTGAAAACAGTCGTCAAAGAACTGCGCAACGAGGTCCGGGCGTCCGCGCCGGCCGGAATGCAGACATTCGTCACCGGACCGGCCGGCCTCACCGCGGACCTTGTGAGTGCCTTTGCCGGCATTGACGGCATCCTGCTGCTCGTGGCCCTGGGCGCCGTGTTCCTGATCCTGCTGATTGTCTACCGTTCCCTGCTGCTGCCCGTCATGGTGCTGTTCACGTCGGTCTTCGCGCTGTGCGCCGCGATCCTGCTGGTGTTTGGCATGGCTAAGGCCGGCTGGATCCAATTGAACGGCCAGAGCCAGGGCATCCTGTCCATCCTGGTGATCGGCGCAGCCACCGACTACGCCCTGCTGTATGTGGCCCGGTTCCGCGAAGCCCTGACCCACACCACCAACCGGACGGCCGCCGCCGTCACCGCATGGAAGGCGGCCTGGGAACCGATCCTGGCCTCCGGCGCCACCGTAATCATCGCGCTGCTCTGCCTGCTGTTCTCCGACCTCAACTCCAACAAGGCCCTCGGCCCGGTGGCGGCGGCGGGCATCCTCTGCGCGCTCTTCGCCGCCCTGACCCTGCTGCCGGCCCTGATGGCACTGCTGGGCCGGGCAGCGTTCTGGCCGTTCCGGCCCAAACTGCTACCGGAAACCGATCGGGAACCGGAACTGGTCACCGGCCTCGAGGGCCAGAAGGGACTCTGGCGGGCCACCGGTTCGCTCGTATCCCGCCGGCCGCGCACGGTCTGGGTCGCCTCGGTGCTGCTGCTCCTGGTAGCCGCTACCGGCCTCCTGCAGCTTAAAGCCAACGGCGTCGCCCAGACCGACGTCATCCTCACCTCCTCCAATGCCGTCGACGGGCAGGATGCCCTGGGCCGGCACTTCGACGCCGGGTCCGGCAGCCCCGCGGTGATCGTGGCCGACGAGGCAAACGCCCAGGACGTTCTGGCGAAGCTGCAGACCAGCGACGGCGTCGGAGACGCCTATCTGCTGGCCGAAGGCGGCGCCCCGGTCATCACCGGCGCCCCGGGCGCGCCGGCTGCCCCCGCAATCAGGGACGGGAAGGTCCTGATCAACGCGACGCTGAACCACGCCGCGGACTCCGCCGAGGCCGAAAACGCCGTGGTGTCGCTCCGCCAGGACCTGAAGAAGATAGACAGCGGTGTGCTGGTCGGCGGTGTGACGGCCACGGCGCTGGATACCAACACCACTGCCCAGCGCGACCTCGTCACCATCATCCCGGTGGTCCTGGGCGTCATCCTGGTCATCCTCATGCTGCTGCTGCGCTCGGTGCTCGCGCCGGTCCTGCTGGTCGCCTCCGTGGTCCTGTCCTATGCCGCGGCGATGGGCGTCTCCGCCTTCGTGTTCAACAATGTCTTCAGCTTCCCGGGCGCGGATGCGACGGTGCCCCTGTTCGGCTTCGTCTTCCTCGTGGCACTGGGCGTCGACTACAACATCTTCCTGATGAGCCGGGTCCGGGAGGAATCCCTCAAGCACGGCACCCGGGCCGGCATCCTGCGCGGCCTCGTAGTGACAGGCGGGGTCATCACCTCTGCCGGGGTGGTCCTGGCGGCCACCTTCGCGGCCCTCGGCGTCATCCCGATCATGTTCCTGGTCCAGCTCGCCTTCATCGTCGCGTTCGGCGTCCTGCTGGACACGGTGCTGGTCCGCTCCCTGCTGGTGCCCGCGCTGGCCTACGACATCGGCCCGCGGCTTTGGTGGCCCGGCAAGCTCGGCCGGCCAGGGAGCGGGGCTGTGGCCCGCGACGGCGCCCGGGCCACGCTGTCCGCCGAAAATCCGAAGGCAGATCCGGCTGAAAACGAGGAGGCCGGGGTCCGCTAGGCGGAACCGAAGACCGCAGCCGCCGTCACTGTCCCTGGTCCCTCCACCAGGCAACGGTGGCGGCGGCTGCCTCGTGCAGCGGGGTCGGTGTCAGCCCCAGCGCGGCCTGGCTCGCCGTGGAATCCATGACGAAGGGGTGCTCGAACTGGTACAGGGTCTCGGCCAGGTCCCGCATATCCGTGGAAAACACTCCCATTGCCCTCACCGCCCACCCGGGAACGCCGGTGACACGCGGTGCCCGGGCGCCGGCCGCCTTGGCGAATGCCCCCGCGATCTCGCGCTGGGTCAGTGCAGGTCCAGTGGGCGCATGCCATACCCGGTTCCACACCTGGGGCCTGTCAGCCGCCGCAATCATGGCGGCCGCGAGGTCCGGGACATACGTGAAGGAATGCGGCTGGTCCGCCCGCCCGATCACCTGCATTGGCTTGCCGGCCGCGACGGGCCGGACCATGCGCTCGCCGGCGTGCGAGTTGCGGACCCGCGGCCCGAAGAAATCGCCGGCCACCATGCTCACGGTGGCGGTGGGGGAGGCCGCCCGGGCCGCGAGCAGTGCGGTCCGGACTCCGCGCTTGCCGCCCTGTGCCTGCCGGGGGCTGTCCTCGGTCATGATGTTTTCCGGGGTGCTGTAGGAGTACAGGCTTTCCGGGAAGACCACGACGGCGCCCGCCGCGCCCGCCGCGGCGAGCACATTCAGCTCGGCGGCCGGCAGTTCCCTGGCCCACACCTCGGCGTTGTACCGCGAGCCGTGGATGCAGTGAAAAACGGCCGCGGCGCCCTGGACGGCCTCGCCGAGCCGGGCGGGCTCGGACACGTCGATCGACACTCGTTCCACCAGCGGGTGGGCGGGTCCGCTGCCGGACCTCGTCAGGAGGCGCACCCGGTGGCCCGCCGCTGCCAACTGTTCGGCGACGGTCCAGCCCACCGGGCCGGCCCCTGTGACGACATAGAGCCTGGACGGTTGGTGTCCGGAGGCTGCAGGTTGGGACATTCCGATCTCCTTTTGAAATAACGAGAGCAGTGCTCTCCCATTCAGGATGCGCCGCCGTGGCCGGCAAGTCAAGAGCGGTGCTCACATTTGTTGACAGTGCTCTTGGATGTGGAATGCTGGACTCATGCCAGAGGACAGGATTGCGGGCGCGATAGACGTCGGCGTTGCGGCAGGCCCGGCCGGAGCGGCCGGAGCGGCCCCGGCGGCGGCGCGGCTGCGCACCCCGCGCGAGCGTGCCCGCGCCCAGACGGTGGCCGATATCGTCCGGCTGGGCCGGGAGCATCTGGCGCTGCACGGGGCCGCCGCGCTGTCCCTCCGCGCCGTGGCCCGTGATCTCGGGGTTGTCTCTTCGGCGGTCTACCGCTACGTGGAGAGCCGCGAGGAGCTGCTGACCCTTCTGCTGATTGATGCGTACAACGAACTTGGCGATGCGGTGGATGCCGCCGTCGGGGCAGTGCCGGAGGATGACTTCGGCGGGCGCTTCGCGGCGCTGGGCCGTGCGGTGCGGGACTGGGCGCTGCGCGAGCCCTCCCGCTACGCCCTGCTCTTCGGCAGTCCGGTGCCCGGTTACCAGGCCCCGGCGGAGCGGACCACCGGCCCCGGGACGAGGGTGATTACGGCCCTCATGGCAATCCTCGACGGCGCCTTCCGGGCCGGGCGGCTCGCCGCGACCGGCCAGCGGAGTCCTGCCGTGGCCGCCGGGCTGGCGGGGGACCTGGCGAAAATCCGCGCCGAGTTCGGCCTGGCGGTGCCGGATGACCTCCTGGCCCGCGGCGCACTGGCCTGGACCTCGCTCTTCGGCGCCGTCAGTTTCGAGGTTTTCGGCCAGTATGGCGCAGACACGTTCACAGCCCGGGAGGAGCTCTTCGGCCACCACCTCGCGGTGCTGGCCGACGTCGCGGGCCTGCCGGCGGCCGGCGCTGCCCGGTAAACCAGGTTCCCCTGTTGCCTTGCCGTGGCGCTCGATAGACTGCCCCTGCGCCCGCACGGGCGCGCCAGATGCGTCCAGGAAGGATCCATCCATGTCTGAAGAGACCAGGCCTGAAGAGAACAGGCCTGCAGAGAACACGCCTGAAGAGAATGTCCCCGGAAAAGCGGCGCCGCGGAACGTCGGTACCGGTCCCGCGGAAGATGAGGCAGAGGCCGCGGCACCTGAGGGGCAATACGCTGAGGGCGACTACGGCTCCGCCGGCACGGCAGGCCAAGTCCCGCCCACCGCCGTCGAGGGGGAGTACGCCGCGGGGGACTACGGCGAGGCCGGCGTGGCCGGAGCCGCCGTCGTCGGCGACGTGGAAGGCGACTATCCCGAGGGCGACTACGGCGAGGGCGGGGTCTCCGGTGAGCCCGCCGGCGTCGCCGAGGAAGGTGAATACCCCGAAGGTGACTACGGGAGCGCCGGTACGTCCCGTCCCGAGCGATCCGCCCGGCCGGCAGCGGGAGAGCCTGCCGACGGCGACGCCGCTCGGGGCGATAACTAACGGGATCAAAGCTGGCGGGACCAGCCGGCGCGGGCGCCGGCTGGTCCCCTGCCCAGGTCTGCGCCCCTGCGCCCAGCGGGCAGGTTCGCGCAGGGCGAAACGCCGCCCGGGACGCGCCGGAAGGGCTGGATTGAGGGGAATTTAGGCGGCGAGGAGCTGCCGCGGGCGAGGCGGGAAAGCGAAGTTGAGTCGAGTTCGCTCAACTTTAAATTGACTTATGTCCCCCTCTGGGTAAAGTTGAGTGTAGATCGCTCAATAACGGTCGGACCCACTGCGGTTAGAGCAATTGAGGTTATAGCCACAGCCACTGTGGTTGGAGCCACTGCGGGTCCGCGGCCATCTCCGCAAGATTCCAAGGAAGTAAGGAAACAATCCATGTCACGTGCAGTAGGTATTGACCTCGGAACCACTAACTCCGTCGTCTCCGTTCTCGAAGGTGGCGAGCCCACCGTCATTGCCAACGCCGAGGGTGGCCGCACCACGCCGTCGGTTGTTGCCTTCTCCAAGTCCGGCGAGGTCCTGGTCGGCGAGATCGCCAAGCGCCAGGCCGTCAACAACATTGACCGCACCATCGCGTCCGTCAAGCGCCACATGGGCACTGACTGGACCGTCGCCATTGACGACAAGAAGTACACGGCGCAGGAAATTTCCGCCCGTATCCTCATGAAGCTTAAGAACGACGCCGAGTCCTACCTCGGTGAAAAGGTCACCGACGCCGTCGTCACCGTGCCGGCCTACTTCAACGACGCCCAGCGCCAGGCCACCAAGGAGGCCGGAGAAATCGCCGGCCTGAACGTCCTGCGCATCGTCAACGAGCCCACAGCGGCCGCCCTGGCCTACGGCCTGGACAAGGGCAAGGAAGACGAACTCATCCTGGTCTTCGACCTCGGCGGCGGAACCTTCGACGTCTCCCTTCTGGAGGTCGGCAAGGATGAGGACAACTTCTCCACCATCCAGGTCCGCGCCACCGCCGGTGACAACCACCTCGGCGGCGACGACTGGGACCAGCGCGTCGTTGAATACCTGCTGAACCAGCTCAAGGTCAAGGGCATCGACCTCACGAAGGACAAGATTGCCCTGCAGCGTCTCCGCGAAGCCGCGGAGCAGGCCAAGAAGGAACTCTCTTCCTCCTCCAGCACCAACGTTTCCCTCCAGTACCTGTCCGTCACCCCCGACGGCCCGGTCCACCTGGACGAGCAGCTGACCCGCGCCAAGTTCCAGGACCTCACCAAGGACCTGCTGGACCGCACCAAGAAGCCGTTCCAGGATGTCATCAAGGAAGCAGGCATCAAGCTCTCCGAGATCGACCACATCGTGCTCGTCGGCGGCTCCACCCGCATGCCGGCCGTCTACGACCTCGTCAAGGAACTGGCCGGCGGCAAGGAGCCCAACAAGGGCGTCAACCCCGATGAGGTCGTCGCCGTCGGCGCCGCCCTGCAGGCCGGTGTCCTCAAGGGCGAGCGCAAGGACGTGCTGCTGATCGACGTCACCCCGTTGTCCCTTGGCATCGAAACCAAGGGCGGCATCATGACGCACCTGATCGAGCGCAACACCGCCATCCCGACCAAGCGGAGCGAAACCTTCACCACTGCGGATGACAACCAGCCGTCCGTGGCCATCCAAGTCTTCCAGGGCGAGCGTGAGTTCACCCGCGACAACAAGCCGCTGGGCACGTTCGAGCTGACCGGCATCGCGCCGGCCCCCCGCGGCGTTCCGCAGGTCGAGGTCACCTTCGACATCGACGCCAACGGCATCGTGCACGTTTCGGCGAAGGACAAGGGCACCGGCAAGGAACAGTCCATGACCATTACCGGCGGCACCGCGCTGTCCAAGGAAGACATCGACCGCATGGTCCACGACGCCGAAGAGCACGCAGCCGAGGACAAGGCCCGCCGCGAGGCAACCGACACCCGCAACACGGCCGAGCAGCTCGCCTACTCCGTGGACAAGCTGATCGCCGACAACGCCGACAAGCTGCCCGAAGAGGTCAAGACCGAGGTCAAGGCCGACGTCGACGCCCTCAAGAAGGCCCTCGAAGGCACCGATGACGCCGCCGTGAAGACCGCGTTCGAGAAGCTGCAGGCTTCCCAGACCAAGCTCGGCGAAGCCATCTACGCCCAGGCCGGTTCCCCCGACGGCCACGCCGGTGCGCAGGGTGCCCCCGCAGGCGAGCCGGCAGCCGGCTCCGACGAGGACATCGTCGACGCCGAAATCGTTGACGAAGACGAGAAGAAGTAATCATGCCGCATCACGGTAACGAAGAAGAGCACGGTTCTTCCGAGAGCCGGCGCGACGCGGAACAGCAGGAGAACGAGCCGCAGAAGCCGGTGATCCACGACAACCGCAAGGTTGATCCGAAGACCGGCCAGGCCCGCCACCCCGGCCAGGAGCACGCAGCTGCCGCGGCAGACTCCGGAGACGCACTGTCCCAGGCGGAGGACATCCTCAACAGTGTTGAGGTGCCCGCCGCGGAATCTGTGGCCCAGGGTGCGCCCGCTGCCGAGGCGGAGGAGCTCAGGAATGACCTCCGCCGGCTGCAGGCCGAGTACGTCAACTACCGCAAGCGGGTCGAACGCGACCGGGCCGTGGCGGGCGAGATGGCCGTCATCGGCGTCCTGAACTCCCTGCTCCCGGTGCTGGACGACGTCGACGCCGCCCGCCAGCACGGCGACCTCGCGGACGGCCCTTTCGCCGCGATCGCCGCCAAACTGGAGGCTGCGCTGAAGACGTACGGGCTGGTCCGCATCGATGAGACCGGCGTGGAGTTCGATCCGACCATCCACGAGGCCCTCATCCAGCAGCCCGGCACGGATATCGAAATCGACACCGTCAGCCAGGTGCTGCGCTCGGGCTACAAGTCCGGCGACCGCGTCCTCCGCGCGGCTCAGGTGATCGTGGCGGTACCGGCGTAGTCACCTATCGCGAAGCGAGACAAGGGGCCCCGCCCCTACGCGTGGCGGCTTAGGGTCCTGCGGACCCAAGCCGCCACGCTCCGATAGGCCCGATGCCACTCCCGGGCCCCTTGTCTCGCTCCGCTCAGCGGTTGTCTCGCCTAAGGTGAGATGAACGCAGCGCAGCTGGATAGGGCACCGCGAAGCGGGCACGGCCCCCTATCCAGCGGAGCTCGAACGCAATACAGACTTTGAAAGGAAACGCCATTGGCTAGCCAGGACTGGGTGGACAAGGACTTCTACAAGATCCTTGGTGTCGCCAAGGACGCTTCCGACGCCGACATTAAGAAGGCCTACCGCAAACTTGCCCGGCAGCACCACCCGGACACCAATGCGGGGAACGTCGCGTCGGAGAAGAAGTTCAAGGACATCTCCGAGGCCTATTCCGTGCTCTCGGATCCCGATGAGCGCCAGCAGTACGACGCCATCCGGGCCATGGGCGGCGGCGCACGCTTTGCCCCTGGCGGAAGCGGCGGGGCCGGCGGCGGAGCTGGCTTCGAGGACCTCTTCGGCGGGCTCTTTACCGGCGGCGGAGGCCGCCACTCCGGCGGCTACAGCACGGCCGGCGGCATGCCGCCCGAGTTTGCAGATCTCTTCGGCGGCGGCGGATTCGGCGGCGGGGGCCAGTCCTTCCAGCGGGCTCCGCAGAAGGGCTCGGACCGCACCGCGTCGACCTCGATCTCATTCGGCGGGTCCATCCGCGGCACCACGATCGGCCTGCGTGAACCGGACGGTGAGGTCATCGACGTCCGCATCCCGGCTGGCATCAAGGACGGACAAAAGGTCCGCGTCCGCGGCAAGGGGCAGTACGCCCCCGCCGGCAACGGCGACCTCATGGTCACCGTCTCGGTAAAGCCGCACGAATTCTACGTCCGCGACGGCGACAACCTCCGGATCCACGTCCCGGTCTCCTTCCCGGAGGCGGCCCTGGGCGCAGACATCGAGGTTCCGACGGTCGACGGCGACACGGTCAAGGTCAGGGTTCCGGCAGGGACGCCCTCGGGCAGAACCCTGCGCGTCAAGGGCCGCGGCGTCAAGCACGCCAAAGCCACCGGCGATCTGCTGGTGACGATCGACGTCGCTGTTCCGCGGAAGCTGAACAAGGAAGCGGAGGAGGCCGTGAAGGCCTTCGCCGCGGCCACCGCCAATGAGGACGTCCGCGCGGGCCTGGCAGCCAAGGCCCGGCTCTAGGAACGGGATCCAGCCATGGCCATCGACTTCGACCAGCCGATCTTCGTCATCTCCGTTGCCGCGGAACTGGCGGACATGCACCCGCAGACGCTGCGCCAGTACGACCGGCTGGGCATCGTCTCGCCCAGCCGTGCCCCGGGCAAGTCGCGGCGTTACTCGCAGCGGGATGTGAATATGCTCCGCGAGGTCCAGCGGCTCTCCCAGGAGGGGGTCTCGCTGGAGGGCATCAAGCGGATCCTGCAGCTGGAGAACCAGGTGGCCGCCCTGCAGCGCCGGGTCGGAGAACTGACTGAGGAACTGGGCCGGCGCCGCCAAGGGGCCGATTCGCGGATCTTCGCCGCAGGAACTGCCGGCGACGTCGTCAGCCTGGCCCGCGGCAAGCGTCCGCAGGCGCGGTCGCAGGCGCTGGTGGTGTGGCGGCCGAGGGGCATGGGCTAGGACTCATCTCGCGGTTTCCCCAGGTTTCCCTGGTGAGCAGGGCGGCGATGACACGGCCACGGGCAATGTGTCAACCATCACGTTTTTCAGTTACGTCGCAATGCCGGGGCAAGTAGCGGCAGGAGCAAACCGAGTACACCGGAACGCAATCAGGTACCCGACCATCCGATAGTCGGGTACCTGATTTGCGTGACTTCATGCCCATTCCGCGCGTTGAATTGGAGTGTCAGAAAAGGCTGGCATGACACGCCTACAGCTCCTACGGGAAGCCCGGGCGCGGAGCCAGCGCAGGAGCAGCGTAGACGCCGGGGGGCATCGCATGCATGATTCAACCGAGTTTGATCCGTCCAGGTGTGATTCGCCCAGGTTTGATTCGCCCCTTCGGGGCGGGTCCCGGCTGCGGCCAGTTGCGTTGACGGGCACGCCGTGAGCCCGGGGCTCCAGGCGGCCGTCCTGTTTGCCGGTTCCCTGCCGGGGCACATCCTGATGTCCCTGGGGCAGGCCCTGGTGGTCGTCTGCCTGTGCTTCGACTTCGTCCGCGCGGTCTCCGTGCCGCGATCCCGCAGCCGGTTCGTCGCCAACACGTGGTTCCGGACACTTGCACTGCCTTCCATCGTGGTCATGGCGTTCAGCGTGCTCCTCGATGCCGCCTCCGGCTCTTGGCCCGAGGTCGCCGCTGGAGTGTTCGTCATGGTCGCCGTGATCTTCAGGTGGCACCATGGCAGCGACGAGGACAGTTGGTGGACGGGCAAAGGCAAGGCCCTGGGCCGTTGGCTCCGGAACCGGGCAGCCTCCGGGTCCCTGGTTGCTCCGGCCACGGCCTGAAAAACTACGGCCTGAAAAAGACCTTGCTGTCCGGGCGTCCCAGGGTGTCCAATCCTTAACACAAGGCCCTGCAGGGCACGAGTGGATGCGACGCCGGGAGGTTCTCATGCCGTCGAAAGGCGCCAAGACGCCGTCAAGAGGACCGGCCCGGGGTACGTCTGACCTCCGGCGGGCAGACGCCAACGGCGTCGCGCCGCCGGAACAGCCGGACAAGGTCCGCAATGTGGCACTCGTGGGGCATTCCGGTTCCGGAAAAACGATGCTCACCGAGGCACTGCTTGCCGCCACCGGAGCCATCACCCGCAAGGGCTCGATCGCCGAGGGCACTACGGTGAGCGACTCGGATCCTTCCGCCATCGCGCAGCAGCGCTCCGTGGCGCTCGCGGTGGTGCCGGTGATGGTGGGGGACATCAAGGTCAACCTGCTGGACACTCCGGGCTATACGGATTTCATCGGCGAGCTGAGGGCAGGGCTCCGGGCGGCGGATGCGGTGCTGTTCGTCGTCTCGGCCACCGACGATGTCGACGCAGCGACCACGGCGCTTTGGAGCGAGTGCCAGCGGCTCGGGATGCCGCGGGCCGTGGTCATCAGCCGCCTGGACCATCCGCGCGCGGACTTCGACGCCGCCATCGCCCGCTGCCGCCTGGCATTCGGCGACTCCATCCTTCCGCTCTACCTGCCGGTCCCCGCGGACGGTCCCGTCACCGGGCTGCTGGGACTGCTGACCGGCACGGTCTCCGACTACAGTGATGCGGAACCGGCGCCGGCCACCCGGGCCGCGACCGGCGTCGAACTCGCCGCCGCGGAGTCCGCACGGGGCGCGCTGATCGAAGGGATCATTGCTGAGAGCGAAGACGAGACGCTCATGGACCGCTACCTCGGAGGCGAGGAAATCGCCCCCGACGTCCTGATCACCGATCTGGAGACGGCCGTGGCCCGCGGGTCCTTCCACCCGGTGCTGCCGGCGTCGGCGGAGTCCGGGCTCGGCCTGGCGGAACTGCTCGAGGTCCTGGTGCGTGCGTTTCCGACGCCGGCGGAGCGCGGCGTCCCCGCAGCGACCGACCTCGACGGCGTGCCCGCCGGCGCGCTCGGCTGCGACCCCGACGGTCCGCTGCTCGGTGAAGTGGTCCGTACGACGATCGACCCGTTCCTTGGCCGCGTCTGCCTGGTGCGCGTTTTCTCCGGCGTGGTGCGGGAGGACGCCGCCATCCATGTGGGCGGCCGCGGAATGGCCGACCGCGGCCACGAGGACCACGACAGCGACGAGCGGGTCACCCACCTGTACTCGCCCCTGGGATCAGGACTGCGGCCAGTGCCGTTCTGCGTCGCGGGGGATATCTGCGCGCTGACCAAGCTGGGCACCGCCGAGACCGGCGACACGATTTCGGCCAAGGAGCTGCCGCTGCTGGTGGCCGCCTGGGACATGCCGGACCCGCTCATGCCGGTCGCCATCGAAGCCGCCACGCACGGCGACGAGGACGCCCTGGCCAGGAACCTGGGGAAGGTCACTGCCGGGGACCCGACGCTGCGGGTGGAACGCAACTCCGAAACCCACCAGCTGATCCTGTGGTGCATGGGCGAGGCGCACGCCGACGTCGTCCTGGGCAGGCTGCGGGACCAAGGGGTGAACCTGCAGAGCGTCCAGGTCATCACGCCGCTGCGGGAGACGTTTGCCGCGCCGGCCGCCGGACACGGGCGCTATGTCAAACAATCCGGCGGCCACGGCCAGTACGCGGTGTGCGACATCGAGGTGGAACCGCTTGACCGCGGCGGCGGGTTCGAGTTTGTCGACAAGACCGTTGGCGGCGTGATTCCCGGGCCGTTCATTACCTCGGTGGAAAAGGGCGTCCGGGCCCAGATGCAGAAAGGCGTCTCGGCCGGGTTCCCGGTAGTGGATATCAAGGTAACGCTGATCGGCGGCAAGACGCACAGCGTGGATTCCTCCGATGCTGCCTTCCAGGCGGCCGGGGCGCTGGCCCTCCGGGAGGCGGCCGGGGCAACCCGCATCCAGTTCCTGGAGCCGGTCTCGTCCGTGACCATCAGCGTTTCGGAGGACCACGTGGGCGCCGTGATGAGCGACTTGTCCTCCCGGCGGGCACGCCTGACCGGAACCACCTCCGCCGGCGCCGACGGCACCGAGATCAGCGCCGAGGTGCCGGACCAGGAACTGTTGCGGTACGCGGTGGAGTTGCGGGCCCTGACAGCCGGCAGCGGCCGGTTCCGGCGCAGCTACCTGCGGCACGAACCCGTGCCGCAGGCGCTGCGCTGATGGCCCCTGCAAAGTGCAGCGTCAGCCGTTGATGACCTGCGGAACGCCGAGGGCCTTGAGGCCTTCGACACCGAATTCGAGTCCGTAGCCGGACTGCTTCGCGCCACCGAACGGGATGCGGGGGTCCACGGCCCCGTGCTTGTTGATCCAGACCGTGCCGGCCTCGAGCCGGGCCGCCACCTTGCGGGCTTCGGCAACGTCGGAGGACCAGACTGAGGCGCCGAGTCCGACGTCGACGGCGTTGGCCATGGCGATGGCCTCGTCCACGGTGCCGTAGCGGATGATCGGCAGGGCGGGGCCGAACTGCTCCTCGGCGACCAGCGGGTTGCTGTTGGCGATGTCCGCGACGAGGGTGGTGGGGTAGAAGTTCCCGGGCTGGTCGTTCTCCGGGTTGCCGCCGAGCAGGATCCTGGCGCCGGAGTCGCGGGCTGCCTCGACGAGCCTGGCGACGATGTCGAACTGCTGGCGGTTCTGCAGCGGGCCCAGGACGTTGGCCTCGTCGAGTCCGTTGCCCATGGGCATGGCACGGGCCACGCTGGCGAGTTCCTCGCAGACGGCGTCGTAAATGGCGTCGTGGACGTAGAGGCGCTTGAGCGCCGCGCAGGTCTGGCCGGTGTTGATGAACGCGCCCCAGAACAGGCCCTCGGCGATCGCCTTGGGGTCGGCGTCGGGCAGGACGATGCCGGCGTCGTTGCCGCCGAGCTCCAGGGTGAGGCGCTTGACGGTGTCGGCGGAGGATTTGATGATGGCCTTGCCGGTGGCGGTGGAGCCGGTGAACATGATCTTGCCGATCGCGGGGTGTCCGGCCAGGGCCTCGCCGACGTCGCGGCCGCCGGAGACCGCCGTGAGGAGGCCTTCGGGGAGTTCCTGGTTGAGGATTTCGACGAGGGCAAGGACGGACAGCGGGGTGTATTCGGACGGCTTGACGACGACGGCGTTGCCCATGCGCAGGGCTGGGGCGAGCTGCCAGACGGTGATCATCATGGGCCAGTTCCAGGGGCCGATCGCGCCGACGACGCCGATGGGCCGGTAGTGCAGTTCGGCGCGGGTTTCGCCGTCGTCCACCACGGTTTCGGGGTCCAGGGGCGTGCCGGCGGCGACGCGGAGCCAGGCGGCGCAGGCGCCGACCTCAAAGCGGGCGTTCGGGCCGTTCAGCGGTTTGCCCTGCTCGCGGGAGAGCAGGCGGGCGAGTTCCTCGGCGGAGCGTTCGACGGCGTCGGCGGCCCTGAGCAGCGCGGCGGACCGGGCGTCGTGGCCCAGTGCTGCCCAGGCCGGCTGCGCGGCGGCTGCGGCGGCGATGGCGGCTTCGAGGTCCTGAACGGTGTGGACCGGTGCTTCGCCGACCGGCTGTCCGGTGGCCGGGTCAAAGATCGTGCGGGTTTCCCCGGACACCGGGGTGATCGA
This sequence comes from Arthrobacter sp. P1_B9, assembly GCF_056406495.1. Taxonomy (NCBI): domain Bacteria; kingdom Bacillati; phylum Actinomycetota; class Actinomycetes; order Micrococcales; family Micrococcaceae; genus Arthrobacter; species Arthrobacter sp. P1_B9. The sequence continues at coordinate 105,903 of NZ_JBFUAA010000008.1, read as the reverse complement.
GGCGAGCAGGGCGTCGTAGGTTTCCATGGGGGGTACTCCACATCGAGTAGGTCAGAGAACGCGGCCGGTGCGGCCTAAGAGTGCTGTTTCAAGCGTGCTCCGGCGAGGGGCCGAGGGGCTTGTCTATCCGCGAAGAGCTGTTGTGCGGGAGCGAACGGAACACCGAAAGCTATTTCCTGAGGCTGCGGACCCGAAGCCGTCCGGCCCGCCGTGCGGCCGGCGCAGGGCCTGGTGCTGACTACGCTCAGGAACAACAACCGGTCGCTAATCGACAAAAGCGTGACGGGCGCCACCTGCCATGCTGGATTTCACGGTGCAACGCACCCCATCTCCCAGACTCATGACCGTTAAGAAGGATCCGATGAGTATTTCAAATTCAGATTCCCGGACCGCAGAATCCAGCCCCCGCACGGAGCACTCCACCGCGCTGCGTGCCGGCAGCGTCGGCGTCATGGGCATTCTCTTCTTTGTTTTGTCAGCCCAGGCGCCGTTGACCGGAATCGTCGGGGCATCACCCCTGGCCGCAGCGCTCGGCAACGGCGCCGGCGCGCCCGGCGCGTATCTGGTGGTGGGCATCGTCATCGTGATCTTCGCGGTCGGCTTCGTGGCCATGAGCCGGAAGATCCAGGCCAACGGCGCCTTCTACGCTTATGTCACCGCCGCCTTCGGACGGAAGGTCGGCGCGGGAGCGGCGTGGCTCGCGCTCCTCGCGTACAGCACGGTCCAGGCCGCGATGTATGGGCTGTACGGCGCGGCGTTCTCGGGCCTCCTCGGATCTGCCGGGATGGTGGTCCCTTGGTGGCTTCTGGCCGCCATCACCATGGCGGGCGTGCAGGTGCTGGGCTCCCTCAACATCGAACTCGGGGCGCGGGTCCTGGCGGTGCTCGTGGGCCTGGAGGTCGCCATCCTGCTCATGTTCGGCTTCACCGTGCTGTTGCGGGGCGGCGGGCCGGAGGGGATCAGCCTGGCGGCGTCCTTCTCTCCCGCGGCGATCGGCGCAGGCGCCCCGGGCGTTGCCATCATGTTCGCCGTCGCCTCCATGTTCGGCTTCGAATCAACGGCCATCTACTCGGCCGAGGCCAAGGACGCCCACCGCACCGTCGCCCGGGCCACGTACCTTTCGGTAGTCGTCATCGCGGTCTTCTTCTCCTTCATTTCCTGGATGCTGGTCAGCTACTACGGACCCTCGCACGTCATCGAGGCCGCGGGCGCGGCCCTCGAATCGGGCGATTCCACCGCGTTCGTGCTGACGCCGATGGTGGAGCTGTTCGGGCCGTGGGCCGGAACGGTCACCGGCATGCTGCTCGTGACCTCCCTGCTCGCCGGCATCATCGCCTTCCACAACGGCATCAACCGCTACCTCCATTCGCTGGCCCTGCGCGGGTCGATGCCCCGCGGAGTGGCCCGGACCAACCGGCACAAGGCGCCCGCCGTCGCTGCGCGGATCCAGACCGTGGTCGCCTTCCTGCTCGTGGCGCCGTTCGCGGTGCTGTCCCTGGATCCTGTCCTCACCCTCTTTTCCTGGTTCAGCGGGCTGGCCGTGGCCGCGCTCCTGGTGCTGTACATGCTCTGCTCGCTGGCCGTCGTCGCCTACTTCCGGCGGGAAAGGGTGTCCGGCCAGCTCTGGCAGACCGCGGTGGCACCGGTGCTCGCCACCCTGCTGCTTGGCTGGGTCCTGTCCCTCGTCATCATCAACTTCACCGCTCTGATCGGCGGCAGTGCCGAAACGGCCGTGGGCCTGCTGCTGACCGTACCCATTGTGTTTACCGCCGGTGTGCTGGTGGAAATTGCCGTGGAGCGCAGGGCCGCGCGCGCAGGGGTCACTGCCTGACGATCGGCCTTGGGCACAGAGGCGCGGTATCGCGTTTCTGGACTGCAGAGAGGCTCCGCCCGGCTTCCCCGGCGGAGCCTCTCCCGTCTCTTAGTGTCAGTCTCAGAGCCCTCGACGTCGGGCTGGCACAGATAGTCCGGGCCCTGATTAGGGGCTCGCCGTCCATTTCCAGTCCACGGTCGAGTCGGTCAAATTTACCCGGCAGAATTTCGTGGCGGTTTTGGAATCATCGTGTCCGATCTTGTAGACGAATTCGACGCCGAGTTCGTAACCGGAGGCACTGTCCGGAAGCGAGATCTGTTTGATCTCCCCAAGATATTTGACGCTCACCAGCGTGACTTTCGGGGCGGGGCGCAGCTGGCCCGGCGCGGGGGTTGCACCGGAGGCCTGGGCCTTGAGCTGATCCATGCACAGATTCTTGACCCGCTGTTGCGCGCCCGCATCGACGGTTCCCACGGACGACGCAGCCGGGTCGGCGGACGCGGATGGATTTGCGGATGCGGCTGCACCAGCGGGTGCTGCCGTCTCCGCTGAAGAGAGTCGCGTCTCCGGCGGGCCGCAGGCCACCAAGGCCAGACAGGTAAACAGCACGGCGCAGATCATTGACTTGGCAGATCGATTCATAGCGCCCCCGTTGGTCGTCACCTGTTCCCTGACATCAGCCCTGGTAAGGCCATGCCTTGCGTACCGAACCTGGCTTGGACGTGTTCGCATAGTGGGAGCCGCGAACGCCGTCCGAGCACCTCGTATTGTCCGGAATAGCCCTTGGAAAAAACTGGACTGAGATGTTGTGGCTGGCGTCAACCGGCATGACCCGGCCCCGCCCGGCCGAAGGCGGGACGGCATGAGGACGAATCGCGCACTGACGACCGCTATTGATGACGGGGCGCCTCTGAGTCCCGGCTGGCGGGTGCTGACGACGGCAGGTGCTCTCGGCAGGGGGTGAAGGCCAGGCTCAGGCGCCGCGCCGCCAGTCGCTGGGGGACTCACCGAAGGCATCACGGAAGGTGCGGCTGAAATGGGCCGCATCCAGGAAGCCCCAGCGCGCGGCCACGGCTCCGACCGGCATTCCGGCCAGGAGCGGATCGCGCAGTTCGCGGCGCGCCCCCTCCAGCCGCTGGGTCCGGATCCAGCTCGCCACGGTGGTCCCGGATTCATGGAAGACGTTGTGCAGGTGCCGGGTGGAGATGAAATGGGCCGCCGCGATGGACGCCGGTGACAGCATTGGATCGGCCAGGTGGGCATCGATGTACTCGCGGACGGATGCCGCCAACAGGGCCTGGGGCCTCATACGGTCGGGGGACATGTCCAGTTCCGAATGCAGCATCGTGGAGACGAGATCAAGGGCGTTGGTGGCCAGCCGCGATCCGCTGGGGCCGCTCAGCGCCTCCAGGTTCTCCGCGAGATGGGCGATGAAGGGGCCGACGATCGCGGCGAGGCCCCCGTCGGCGGCCATCCGCAGCGCCGAAAGCTGCGCGATGCAGTCCGGCGGCAGGGACAGCGCGTCCCAGGGAAACATCAACACCATGAGCCGGGCGTCGCCCTCGAAGGCAAGCGTGTACGGGCGGCTGGTGTCATAGATGGAGAGATCCCCCGGATGCAGGACTGCCTCGCGGTTGTCCTGGATCAGGAGTCCGGTACCCCGCAGCTGGAGATTGAGCTTGAAATAGCGCTGGTTGGACTGCGCAATCAGCGCCGGCGTGCGGTGGACCTCATGGCTCGAGGAGGAGACCTCGACGAGTGCCACACGGTCCAGCCTGCGGGCCCGCATGCGGCCGCGGAAGTTGTCCGCATCGGCGCTAGAGGCGGCCAGGGGAACGAAGGACTCCGCGACCAGGTGCCTCCAGTGGTCGAAAGATTCTGCTGTGCTGGTGAGGACATCCTGTCCGGCGGGGCTGGCCACTGGGCGGGTTGCAACTGCAGTCATCGAAGATCCTGACGCCGTCATAATTCTTGGAATGTGTCATGGGACACAGTCCTTTCAGGGTAGCGGCGCGGCCCGCCGATGTCATCTTTTTTCGACGCTCGGCGAATAAAGATTGCCTGGGGCCTAGCAGGCCAGCAGGGTCAGGAAGCCCTCCAGCTGCTCGTTCAGCCCGAGTTCCACCTGGCCTTCCGGGGTGAGTGCCGCCGTAATCTGCGCGCCGAGAAGGAGGTTGAGCAGCTGCCCGGCCAGGGCGGCGTCGTCGACGGCGGTGGTGACGGCGCCGGCCTGCCGCGCCTCGGCAAGGTACCGCCGCATCGCCGCAAGCCACTGCTCCATCGAATCCCGGTGGATCCGGGCCTTGCCGGGGTCATTGATGGCCTTCTGCCAGAACGGGATGACAATCCGGGCCTCGTTGATCCGCTCCTCATCCAGCGGCAGCACCTCGACGCAAAACGACCGCAGGGCCGCCAGTCCGGCCTGCCCGGCGGTGACTCCAGCGATGCGCTCGTTGGTGCGGTTGAAGACGTGCCCGAACGCGAAGGTCAGCAGGTCATCCTTGGTAGGGAAGTAGGGCTTGAGGGCGCCGTTCGCGAAACCTGCCTCGAGGGCAATTTCCCGCATGGTGGCACTTTCGATCCCGAGCCGGGCGATGATCCGCCACGTGGCGTCGACGAGTTCAAGCCGCCGCTGGTCGTGGTCGACAATCTTTGGCACCGGACAGCTCCCCAAATATTTTGCGTCGGACTCTTGTGGCACAGCTTACATTTCCGTATTCTCTACAACTATAGAAAATAAAGTTCTGACCCGCCAGGGTCACCGAACGAAGGCCGTCATGATGACCGCACAAACTGACACCCGCACCCCTTACAGCCCCTACAGCCTGGCCACGGGCGCCGAAATCACCGCGGTCCAGGGCATCCTGCGTGCCGCGGGACTGCTGGGCGGGACCCGGCGCATCGCGTACCTCGGTCTGCTGGACCCCGCCCGGAACGCGCCGGCCGAAAGTGAGGACCGCCGGTTCCGGGTCTTCCTGCACGATGCCGCAGGGGGAAGGCCGGCCGATGTGACCGTTTCGGTCTCCAGCGGCACGGTGGTTTCCGCCGTCGAGCTGGACACGGCGGCCACCGGCGAGCTCCCGGTGCTCGAGGAGGAATTCGAAGTCGTCGAACAGCTCCTGGCCACGGACGAGCGCTGGCTCAAGGCCCTCGCCAGCCGCGGTCTGGACGTCAGCAAGGTCCGCGTTGCCCCGCTGTCCGCCGGCGTCTTCGAGTACCCGGAGGAAAGGGGCCGGCGGATCCTGCGAGGCCTGGCCTTCGTGCAGGACTTCCCCGAGGACAGCGCCTGGGCGCACCCGGTGGACGGGCTCGTGGCCTATGTCGACGTCGTGAGCCAGGAAGTGACGCAGGTGCTGGACACCGGCGCCGTCCCGATTCCCGCGGAGCACGGCAACTACACCGATCCGGAGCTCACCGGCCCGCTGCGCACCACGCAGAAGCCCATCAACATCACGCAGCCGGACGGGCCCAGCTTCACGGTCACCGGCGGCAACCACGTCGAATGGGAAAAGTGGAGTGTCGACGTCGGCTTCGACGTCCGCGAGGGGGTGGTGCTGCACAACCTTGCCTTCCAGGACGGCGACCGCCTGCGGCCCATCATCAACCGCGCATCGATCGCCGAAATGGTGGTCCCGTACGGGGACCCGTCGCCGATCCGGTCGTGGCAGAACTACTTCGACACCGGCGAATACCTCGTGGGCCAGTACGCCAACTCCCTGGAACTGGGCTGCGACTGCCTCGGCGAGATCACCTACCTCAGCCCCGTCATCAGCGACGCCTTCGGCAACCCCCGCGAGATCCGCAACGGCATCTGCATGCACGAGGAAGACTGGGGGATCCTGGCCAAGCACAGCGACCTCTGGACGGGCATCAACTACACCCGCCGCAACCGCCGCCTGGTGATCTCGTTCTTCACCACCATCGGCAACTACGACTATGGCTTCTACTGGTACCTCTACCTCGACGGCACCATCGAGTTCGAGGCCAAGGCCACCGGCGTGGTCTTCACCTCCGCCTACCCCGAAGGCGGCTCGGCCAATATCTCCCAACTGGCTCCGGGCCTGGGCGCCCCGTACCACCAGCACCTGTTCAGCGCGCGGCTGGACATGGCGGTCGACGGCCTCACCAACCGGGTCGAGGAAGAGGATGTGGTCCGCCAGGGAATGGGCGAGGGCAACGAACGCGGCAACGCGTTCTCACGGAAGCGGACTGTCCTGGCGCGCGAGTCGGAAGCCGTCCGGGAAGCCGACGCGCGCAGCGGCCGGACCTGGATCATTTCCAACCCGGAATCACGCAACCGCTTGGGCGATCCCGTGGGCTACAAGCTGCATGCCCAGGGCCAGCCCACTCTCCTGGCAGACCCGGAGTCCTCCATCGCCCGGCGCGCCGCCTTTGCCACGAAGGACCTGTGGGTCACGCGGTTCGCGGAGGAGGAGCGGTACCCCACGGGCGACTTCGTCAACCAGCACGCCGGGGGAGCAGGCCTGCCGGCCTACATTGCCCAGGACCGCGACATCGACGGCCAGGACATCGTGGTGTGGCACACCTTCGGCCTGACCCACTTCCCGCGTCCGGAGGACTGGCCCATCATGCCGGTGGACACGGTCGGCTTCAAGCTCCGGCCCGAGGGCTTCTTCGACCGCAGCCCCGTGCTGGACGTGCCGGCCAACGCTCAGCCGTCCTCTGGCTGCCATGGCGATGGCGACGCCGGCGCACACTGCCACAGCTAGGCCGACGCCGTGAGTGTCGCAGCCAGCTTGGGCCGCCGGGCCGGCCCCGCCGGCGTCGTCTTACATTCCCGGATCTGCGCCGCCGTGACCGCGGCGTCGTGCCTCGCGCATCTGTGGCTGGCCGCCGGGAACCAGCACGGGACCTGGCTGAACGTGCTCATGCTCGCCATGGTGGCAGTGTGCCTGCCGTGCGCCGTGCACATCTGGCGCCACGGCAGGCTCAGGGCCCTTCGCCAGGTGATGGCCGCGGCGCTGGCCATGACCGCGGTGCACGCGGTCCTGCTCCTCGGCACGGGAGCCGGCGGCACGGGCCACAGTCACCACGGAACCGCCGCAGCGGCCGCAGGGGCCGGCGCGGCGCCGTCGGGTTCCGGGGCGCTGCTGGCAGTCATCGCGCTGGAAATGACGACGGCGCTAATCGCCGCGACGCTGCTGGCCCGGCTGCGGGCGGACCCCGGTCGGCCGTATCTTGGTTGAAGCGCGGCTGAAGCGCTGCTTCCGGGTTGGTCAGCGTCAGTCGTTGAACAGCCCCGCCAGGTCCTCCGCCGTCAGGGCGCCGCCGGTGAGTGCGTCGCCTTCCATGACGTCGGCGAAGAGCCGGGATTTTTTCGCCTTGAGCGCCATGACCTTCTCCTCGATCGTGTCCTTGGCGACCAGCCGGTAGACCATGACGTTCCGGGCCTGGCCGATCCGGTGGGTCCGGTCCACGGCCTGGGCCTCCGATGCCGGGTTCCACCACGGGTCCAGCAGGAACACGTAGTCGGCCTCGGTGAGGTTCAGGCCGAAGCCGCCGGCCTTGAGGCTGATGAGGAATACCGGCGCGGCGCCGTTCTTGAACTCGTTCACGACGTCGGTGCGGTTGCGTGTGCCGCCGTCGAGGTAGCAGAACTCGATGTTCTCCTCGACCAGGCGCTCCCGGACCTTGCCCAGGAAACCGGTGAACTGGCTGAAGATCAGGGCCCGGTGCCCTTCTGCCACCAGGTCCGCGAGCTGCTCGAACAGGACATCGAGCTTGCTGGAACGCACCCCGGACAGGGAGGGATCGATCAGCGAGGGATCCAGGCTCAGCTGCCGGAGCAGGGTCAGCGACTGGAAGATGGTGAACCTGTTCTTGTTGACGTCCTCAATCAGGCCCAGGATCTTCTGGCGCTCCCGCTGCAGGTGGGTCTGGTAGACCTTCTGGTGCCGCGGGTTCAGCACGACTTCCAGGATCTGTTCCTGCTTGGGCGGCAGGTCACTGATGACCTGTTCCTTGGTGCGCCGCATCATGAGCGGCCGGACGCGCCGCCGGAGCTTGTCCAGCTGCCCCTTGTCACCGTTCTTCTCCACCGGCTTCTGGTAATACTCGGCGAACCGTTTGGGGCTGGAAAAGAGCCCGGGAGCCACGATCGAGGTCAGTGCCCAGAACTCCATCAGGTTGTTCTCCAGCGGCGTGCCGGTGATGGCGAGTTTGAAGGCGGCGGGCAATTTGCGGGCGCACTGGTAGGCCTTGGACTGGTGGTTCTTGACGAACTGCGCCTCGTCCAGGACCAGCCCGGCCCAGGTCTGGGAGGCGTAGGCCTCGTAGTCGATCCGGAACAGGGCGTAGGAGGTGATGATGATGTCCGCTCCGGCCATCGCCTCGGCCGGGTGCGAGCCGCTCTTGGCGAAGGTTTCGCCGATGGCGCGCACGCTGAGCCCGGGCGCGAACCGTGCCGTTTCCGCCTCCCAGTTGCCCACCACGGAAGTGGGGGCGACGACGAGGAACGGGGCGGCCCCGGACCCGGGCCCGGCTTCATCGCCTGCGGCGGCGTCTTTTGCGGCGCAGATCAGTGCGAGGGCCTGGACGGTCTTGCCCAGGCCCATGTCGTCGGCCAGCACGCCGCCGAGGCCGTGGCGGTACAGGAAGCTCAGCCAGTTGAAGCCCTCCAACTGGTACGGGCGCAGCTCGGCGTTCAGCGACCCGGGCAGCGGAAGGCCCTTGATGCCACCTTCGAGGAGACCGCCCACGGACTCGCGCCACGCCGCGGCCTGTTCATCCACGATGCCCAGGTGTGCGAGCTCGTCCCACAGCCCGGCCTGGAAGCGGCTGATCTGCAGCGGGGCGTCCTTGTCGCCGGGGTTGTCCTGCAGGGAGCGGGCCTCGTCGATCAGGGCCCGCAGCTGGTGCAGCTCCGGCAGGTCCAGCGCGAAGTACGCCCCGCTGGGGAGCAGCATGCGGGTCTGGCCGGCGGCGAGGGCGGAAAACAGTGCCGCGAAGGAAACGGGCTGGCCCTCCAGGGTGATGACGATGCCCAGATCGAACCAGTCGCGGCTGTCCGTCGCCTTTGTGGAGATCGCCACCACCGGGGCCTCGTCGGCTTCGCGGTAGTCCGCAATCTCGCCGGAGGTATCCACGGAGACGTCGGGGAGGTCGCGGAGCCGGGGGAGCACGTCCTCGGTGAAGGCGAGGGTGTCCAGTCCGGCCAGCTCTGCCGTGGCCGCCAGGCGCGGCGTGCCCCAGCCGCCGGTCGCGGATTCGCCCAGGGCAGGCACGACGTCCCAGGGCTGTCCGACCGCCTCGAGGATGCGAGCCTCGGCCGGGTCGTCCCGGTAGCCGTGATCGCCCGGGTGCCGCCACAGCGGCTGCGCCGTGACGAGGTTTCCGGACGTGTAGTGCCATTCCCAATGCAGCCGGACCCGGTGGTCGGCCCCGTAATTGGCCAGCAGGGACAGTGTGGGGACGGCGAGCGTGGGCAGTTCCACCGACTCGTCGGAGGCGGTAACCCGGGCGGTTTGCTTGAGCTTGGGGTAGAACCCGGTCAGGAAGCGGCTTTCGTCCCGTGCGGGGATGTGCAGGGTGGTCCCGCCCGTGACGAAGGTCAGCAGTTCCTCGCTGAGACCGCTTTCCAGCGGGGCGAGGGTGATGACGGGGTCGGCGGGGGCGGTACCGGGCAGGGCGCCGCCGCCGGACGCCAGGAAGATTCCGTGCGCCGGGCGCCCGATGGTCCCGACCGACGCCGGATCCACCACCTCACCTTCGACCGTGATGGTCGGCGCGAGCTCCAGACCGCCGTCGTCCCCGCCGGTGCCGATGCGCGCCAGGTTCAGCCCGACGGCGGCAGGCTGCTCGACCAGCCGCACCGGCTCCGTGCCGCGGCTGTGCACCAGGGCGACGCCGATTTTCTGGGCCTGGGACAGCAGGCTCCACAGGTTCTTGCCGGCATAGGTGTTCAGTCCCAGCCACAGTCCGGTGCCGGAGTGCTGGCGGTTTGCCACAGCGGTGTGCGAGGCGAGGAATTCCTGCATCCACTCGACGTGCGCCTCGTTGCATTCGCGCCGGTAGTTCAGGTAGCTCAGTGTGCTCCAGGAGACGTCGCCGCGGATCCACTTGCCCTTGGCGCCCATGATGACGGGGCGTGCCTTGAGCTGGCGGACGCTGCGGAGCGGGTCGCGGCGGCCCGTGTAGGAAAAGTGCGGGGCGGGTTCCTCGACGTCAAACTGGAGCGCCAGCGGGGTGCCGTTGGCGGACGGCGTGATCCCCGGGTGGGCGATCAGGGGGCTAAGGGCCTGCTCCCAGTCGGCCATTTCCGGTGGCGCGCTTTGGCGGGACAGCCGCGTGCCCTCGGCGGGGGCCAGCAGCTGCATCCTGGTGGCGGGGTTGTCTTCGGCCGCGAAGAGCAGGGCCGCCACGTGCTTGCAGTCCTTGCGGACCGGGCAGCTGCAGACGCCCACCGTGCAGCTCCAGCCGCCCGCCTTCCGGACCAGCTTCGCCGTCGTGGAATAGGGCACGTCGGAACCGCCCCGCACCTTGCCCAGCAGCAGGCCTGTGGCGGCGTCGAAGGAGATCCCGGAAACGCGGCTCCCCATGGCGTAGGCGAGCCCGGCCGCGAGGGAGCGGTCGTTGATCGCGGGAGTCTGTATTGCCAGTGCCGCACTCTCGTCCGGATGGGATGGCATGTGCGCGCTACTTTCGGCAGGTGGTCATCTGATCCATCTTACCGAGCCGGCCGGGACCCCGGAACTTCGCCGCCGCCAGCACAAGCGCCGCTTAAACTTCGCCTGACGTTCAACCGGGGCTCGGCCGCCGGCCGTGACGACGGACCTACCGTGGAGAGGTCCGGAGTATCAGCAGCGCCAGCAGTAAGGATTCCGCATGACCCACAGTGAGCCCACCATCCAGTCCGCCCACAGCTACCCCACCGTGCTGACCACCGAAAGCCTCAAAGGCGGAAACGAGGACGTTGTCGACGCGAACGTCAACGTGGTCAACGCCATGTTCGAGGAGTTGCTGGACACGGAAGAGATCTCCCCGGCCGCGCTGCGCAGTTACTACGTGGACTTCTACCTCACGCAGGCGCTGGCCGGCGGCTTCGCGCAGTACGTGTTCACCGCGCCCGAACGCGAGGAAGTCGACCCCTACGTCCGGGAAGGCCTGGAGGCCATGGGTGCCGCCGCGCACCTGGAGCTCTTCAACCGCACGGTGGCCGCCTTCGGCGCCCTGACCGACACCGACGTCGACAGCTACCTCGACGGCGGCAGCGGCTGGGCCGCCGGAAGCACAGAGGAAGACGAACCGGGCGACGGGGTCTCCGACGCCGTTCGGCGCATCGAAGAACTGGACGGGGAATTCGAGTCGATCCTCGCAACAGAGGACATCGCTGCGCTGAATGCCGCGTGGCTGCGCGGCCAGGAGGACTTGCTGGTCCTTTCCGACGACGACCTCGACGCCCACATTGCCGGGCGGGTGGCCCGGCTTTCCGACCTCGCGGAGCGCCAGGCGGCAGCCGCCGAGGAGGCGCTCCTGGACGCACCGGAGTTCGAGCAGATCATCCGCGAGCTGTGCGCCCTCGCGGGCCACAGCCTGGTGCGGATCACCATGGGCGATCCGAATTATGAGCACAACGGGGAGACCACCCTGGCCTGGCACTTCACCACGGAACAGGGCGAATTCCTCATGCTGGAGGACGACGACGAGGCCTTCATGCTCAATCCGCGGACCCAGGAAATCCTCGCGGCTGTGGAGTTCGAAGAGGCTGTTGACTTCGAAGGGGCTGTTGAGTTCGCAGGGTCAGCGGAGTTCGAAAAGGCCCGCCCTTAGGCGGCCTTCCGCGACAGTTTTCCGGTACGGCCGGCGTCTGCCCCCAAATGCAGGCGCCGGCCGTGCCGTGTTGAGCAACCCGCGCCGACTAACTCTGGCCCGGCCGTGCCGGGTTTAGTTTTCCAGCTCGGCGGACCGGGCCCGGCGGATCCGCGGCCGGTGAGCCTACCCGGCCGGCGGTGCCGTGATCATTTCCCCGGAGGGTGACACGAGGTACCAGGCCCCGCCGACGCCCTGGCCGTTGATGTCCCCCGCGGCCTGGTCCTTGGAGTAGTAGTAGATCGGCATCCCGTTGATGGTCACCTGCATCTTTCCGTCAGCCGTGGGAATGGTTCCGACCTTGCCGGTGACGCCGTTAACTGTGGGAGTCGCCGTCGTCGACGTGACAGCGGGCCACGACGTCAGGCACGCGCCGGTGCAGACGCTGTTCCCGGAATCCTTCGTGTTCTTGGTGAAGAAATAGACGCTCAGTCCCTGGTCGGCCACCACGATCTGGCCCGCCTTGGACTCGCCCACCGAGAGCTCCGCCGCGGTCATGGACGACGGCGCGGAACTCGCCGGCGCGCTGGACTCTGCGGGAGCCGACGTGGCCGGTGCCGCCGACGTCGGCGTCGTGGTCGTTCCGCCGCCGCAGCCGGACAGGAGGGCGGCCAGAGCGAACGCGGACAAGCCAATGCTGAGATGCTTCTTCATTTGCTGCTCCTAGACTCGAGCCAGCCCAACTCGGAGGCCGGCGCTACGAGATACGACGCCATGGAGAGCGGAATGGTTCATGGCGGAACCGACATGTTCGTGTCGGGCTGTCCTGGGGCACACTGAACTATTGGGCCTGCCCGTACGTCGTAGAGGGGCAGAGCACGAATTTCCGGGAGGTGGGCAATGCCGCTGGACGAAGACGTCGTAGCTGCGATTTACCGCGACCACGGAACGGCCCTGAAACGCTTTGTCCTCAGCGTCTCCCGGGATCCTCAGCTCGCCGACGACGTCGTCCAGGAGACGGTGCTGCGGGTCTGGCAGCAGGCGCCGCAGATCACAGGCAGCCTGCGCAGCTACCTGTTCCGGACGGCACGCAACATCATGATCGACAATTACCGCAAGGCCCAAAGGCGGCCGCAGGAAGCCGGCGACTGCGATGTCCAGGCCCTCCCGGAAGGCGGCGTCGGCGCGGGGCGCATTGACGAGCTGCTCAACAAGGTGCTGATGGAAGAGGCGTTGCTGCGGCTCAGCGCGGAACACCGCGAAGTCCTTGTTGCGCTCCACTACCGCCGCTACACAGTCCAGGAGGCATCCGCCCAATTGAAGATCCCCAGCGGCACGGTGAAGTCCCGGGCGTTCTACGCCGTCCGGGCCCTACGGACGATCCTCGACGAAATGGGGGTGCAGCAGTGAACGGGACCGAGTTGCATCACTACCTCGGCGCGTACCTGCTCGGCGGGCTGGAGCCGGCCGAAGCCGCGGCCTTCGAGCAGCATCTTGCGGTGTGCGCCCACTGCCGTCAGGAGCTGGACGAACTTGCCAGCCTCCCCGCGCTGCTGGACGCGATCCCGGTGTCCGACGCCGTCGCGCTCACCGCCGCGGCGGCGGCCGCCCGGGACCGCGCGCTGATCCCGCCGGAACGCGAACCTGTCCCAAGCCGGCTCCTGGACGAGCTCGCCGCCCGACGCCGGAAGGTGCGGCGCCGGTGGACGTCGGCGGTGGCCGCGGCGGCCGCCACATGCCTGGGGCTGGGGATCCTGGCTGGTCCGCTGCTGAACCAACCCGCCAAACCGGACGCGAGCTATTCCGTTGCGGCCAGCAGCGGGTTGGAGGTCACTGTGGGGCTCGTCAAGAAGACCTGGGGCACCGAACTGGCGGTGGACGGCCGCAGCCTGCCCGTCGCCGGGACCCTCTCACTCTGGGTAAAGGACCGTGACGGCGGCGTGGACCGCGCCTGCGCGTGGACGGCGACGCCCACCGGCAGAGTCCGGATCACCGGGGCGACGCCGGTGCAGCTGGCCAGGATCGCCAGTGTCGAGATGCGCGATGAGCAGCAGCAGACCGTTGCTGTCATTGCCGTGCCCCAGGGGTAGCCCACTCGTGGGGCGCGGCGGTCCGTCCGGTCCGGGACATGCTTCCGGTCCGGGACATGGAAACCGACGCGGGCCTACATCTTCGCGAGCTTGGCCCGCATCGCCATGTAGATGCCGTAGCAGATCAGGCCTACGCCCACTGCGGCCAGCAGGTACACGCCGAACGGCTGCTCCCGCAGGGCCTTCAGGCTGCCGTCGAGCCCGGTTGACTCTTCGGGGTGTGCCTTCACCGTGGCGATGATGATGAGCAGGCCCACCAGCAGCAGGGCAAAGCCTTTGGCAACGTAGCCCACCATGCCGATCACCGTCACTGCGGTGCGCGCCTGCGGCTGGGACGGCATCCGCAGGTACTTGATGAAGGACTTCTTGAAGCCGCGGATCGCGTAGACGACCCCGGTGACGGCTACCGCGGCGCCGATAATCACCAGGAGTGCGACGCCGCCCGGTGCCTTCATGAGGTTTACGGTCATATCGGAAGTCGACTCGCGGTTGTCGGAGCCGGCCCCGGTAGCGACCGACGCGAGCGTCAGGGCGAACGCGGTGTACACCACGGCCTGCAGGGCAGCCTTGAGTTTCTTGCCGACCTTTTTCTTGGTCGGCAGGTGCCCGAAATCAAAAATGGCGTCGGACGCCTGCCAGATGGCCAGCGCCACGCAGGCGGCAAACGACGTCCAGAGCAGCAACGGCCCCGCCGGCTGCCCGGCGAGCTCTTCCACCGCGCCGCTGACATCGGCCTGGCCCTGGCCGCCCATGGCAAGCCGGATCGCGACCAGCCCGATGAGGAAGTGCAGCAACCCCGATACGGCGAACCCGGCCCGCGCTGCGATTTCGAGGGGCTTCGAATTGGTGACGTCCTCGGCGACGTCAGCAGCGTCGTTCAATTCTCGTTTGATGATCGTTTCCTTAGTACTACCCAGCGTGGTTCGTTCCGTAATCGTGCCACGCGAAGCCGCTCAACAAAAGGTACCCGCGCGCCGTGGTGCCTAAATCCGGCGGTAGCTGAGGTCGAAGATCAGGCGGCCGGCTTCGTGCGCCTTGTTTTCGAAACTGGTCAGAATACGGCCCTCAAACCGCGGCGCCCACCCGCCGGTCCCGTCGACGCCCTCGTTGGGTCCGGTGTGCTCGGTGCTGACCGGCGCCCGGCCTTCCTTGACCGGTGCTCCGCCCACGCGGGACTCGACGCCGGATTCCCACACCTGGGTCAGGGGGCTGTCCGCGCCGGCGCGCTCGCCCTCGTGCAGGTTCTCGAACTCCGCCGAGCCCGCCATGACCTCGCGGACGTGAACGGCGTAGTTGGACCAGTCGGTCGCGATCCGGAAGATGCCGCCGGGCCTGATGGCCCGGGCGGCGAGATCAGCGAACGCCGGTTGAATGAGGCGGCGCTTGTGATGCCGGGACTTGTGCCATGGATCCGGGAAGAACACCCATAGTTCCGTGACGGAGCCAGCCGGGAGCATGGTTGCGAGCACCTCAGGGGCGTTCGCCTCGACCACCCGCACGTTGCTCAGTCCGCGGCTGTTGATTTTGATCAAGGTGTTGGCCAAGCCGGGGGTGTAAACCTCCACGGCCAGGAAGTCCTTGTCCGGGTTTTGCTCCGCGGCGTGGCAAACGGCGTCGCCCAGCCCGGAGCCGATCTCGACAACCAGCGGAGCCGTGCGGCCGAATTCGGCCTCTGCGTCGAACACATAGTCCGGGTGGACGGAGGTGTTGGCGACATGGCGGGGGACCTCAACCGCCCAACGGTCTGCGTGTTCCTCCCAGGCCGCCTGGCGTCGGCCCTGAAGGCGCGTGCCGCGGCGTACAAAGCTCACCGGGCGGCCCCCATAGGTGCCGAACGAGGCCTGGCTGCCGGGGGTCACGGGGCGCGGCAGCTGGCTCTGGTCCGGGACGCCGGACTCCGGGTTTGCCTGCAGGCCGGGGGATTCTGGGGATTCGCTCATCCCTTCCAGAATAGTTGAGTTCGCAGGGCCGGGCCGCCCGGGGATCCCGTGGCCGCCCCGGCGGGCCGGCCACGGAGGAAGGATTGAAGGGAAGGGGTGAAGACGCGGGCCTGCAAGAATGGGGCGGGTGACCTCAGCTGGGAAAACTGACGAGTTGGACCATTCGGCCGGCGCCGTTCTCCGGGACGGCCCCGTCGGGCCGCCGCGCGCTGCCGGCCGCCGGCAGCTCGCGTATTTGGGGATCTGCCTGGTCCTGATCGGGCTGAACCTCCGCACAGTGTTTTCGAGCTTCGCTGCGGTACTGCCGGAGGTGACGGCCGACGCCGGGCTTCCGGCCTGGGCGGTCATGGTGCTCACCACCGTCCCGGTGACGCTGCTCGGGGTGTTCGCTCCGCTCGCCCCTGGGCTGGCACGCCGGTTCGGGGCCGAACGGGTGCTGCTCGGTGCCATGGCGGTGCTCACCGCCGGGCTGCTGCTGCGGCCCCTGGAGCTGCCGGCGGCCGGCCACCTTCCGGCTCTGCTCGCCGGGACCGCCGCGTGCGGGGCCGCGATTTCACTGTGCAACGTGCTGCTGCCGGGCGTGGTCAAGCGTGACTTTCCGCATCGCCTGGGCCTCATGGGCGGCCTCTACACCACGGCGATCTGTGCCTCGGCCGCGCTCGGTGCCGGCTTCACGTTCCCGGTCTTCCGCGCGAGCGGGGAATGGACGGCGGCGCTCTGGTTCTGGGCGTTGCCGGCCGGCGTCGTCCTTCTGCTGTTCCTGCCGCCGGCGCTCCGGGCCCGTCCCGGCGGGGCGGCGCGGCCGGCCGGAGGCGTCAACGTCTGGCGTTCCGCCGTGGCCTGGCAGGTGACCGGGTTCATGGTCCTGCAGGCCATGATGTCCTTCAGCGTCTTCGCCTGGCTGGCGCCGATCCTGCGCGAACGGGGGGTGGACGGCGGCACGGCCGGCCTGATCGTCTCGGCCTCGATTGCGCTGCAGATGCTGGGCTCGCTGTTCGCGCCGGCGCTGGCCACCAGGTTCCGGGACCAGCGTGCTCTCAACACGGTGGTGGCGCTCATGACCGGCGGTGGCTTCGCGCTGAGCATCTTCGGGCCTGTGGAACTCCTGTGGCTGTGGACCGGGCTGCTCGGCCTGGGGCAGGGAAGCCTGACCGCCGCCGCGCTGACGCTGATCATGGTCCGCACCCGGGACGGGCACACCGCGGCCCACCTTTCCGGGATGATGCAGGGCGTGGGCTACGGGATTGGCTCCAGCGGCACGCTCCTGGTCGGCCAGCTGCACCAGTCCACCGGATCCTTTGCAGCGGCGGGTGTGCTGTTCATGCTGGTGGGCTCTCTCGCAGCGGTGTTCGGGTACCGGGCCGGGCGCGACCGCTACATCGGCGACTGATGTTTTAAATGCGATGAGCTATCAGTTGTGGCTGTCCTGAACCCTCCAGAACAGCCACAGCTGATAGCTCAACCGGGCGGGACCGGATCAGAGCGTAAGGTCTTTGCCCTTGGTCTCCGGGATGGTGAAGATGCAGGCCGCGGAGATGGCGAGCAGCAGCACGGCGTACACATTGAACAGCTGCGGCATCTGCACGGTGGTGCCGAGCCACTGCTGCAGATAGGGCGCGGTTCCGCCGAACACGGCCACGCAGATCGAGTAGGGCACTCCGACGCCCACGGTGCGGATGCTGGTGGGGAACAGCTCGGCGTAGACGGCCGGGACGATCGCCGCGCTGGCGGCGATGAAGATCAGCATGACGGACATGCTGACGGCCAGCTGCCAGGCGGAATCCTTGAGCAGGGCGGTCATCGGGAAGTGCATGATGCCGGCGCCGATCGCACCGGCCCACAGCACTTTCTTGCGTCCGATCCGGTCCGCCAGCTTGCCCCAGAAGGGCAGCGCCGCGATGAACACGATGTTGCCGATCACGCCGGCCCACAGGGCCTCGCCCCGGTCGATCTTCAGGGCGGTGGTGGCGTAGCTGGGGGCGACGACACCCCAGATGTAGTAGATCACGGTCAGGCCGACCGTCAGGCCGATCACCTGGAGGGCCTGCTTGCGGTGGCGGACAATCTGCGGCCAGATCGGAGCGCGCTTCTCCGTCGCGGCCTCCCCCTCGAAGACGTCCGTTTCGTGCAGCCGGGACCGCATGATCAGCGCGTAGAGACCCATGGCCGCGCCGATCAGGAACGGGATGCGCCAGCCCCACGCGTTCATGAGTTCGGTGCTCAGCGTCATGTTCAGTACGGCACCGAGCAGGGTTCCGAACAGGATGCCCACGGTGCCGGAGGTGTAGATCAGGGTGGCCCAGAAGCCGCGGTGTTCCTTCGGCGCCATTTCGGACAGGTACGTCTGCGACGACGGCAGCTCGCCGCCGTGGGCCAGGCCCTGGATCAGGCGCGCCACCAGGAGCGTGAGCGATGCCCAGACGCCGACGGCCGCGAACGTCGGCGCGATGCCGATCATCAGGCTGCCCACCGACGCCAGCCCCACGGCCAGGGTCATGGAAGCCTTCCGGCCGATCCGGTCACCGATCCAACCGAACAGGAAGCCGCCGAAAGGGCGGGCAACGAAGCCGACGGCGAAAATCGCCAGGGTGGACAGCACCGCGGACGCAGGATCCGACTTGCTGAAAAGCTGGCTGGCGATGAACGGCGTGAACGTGGCGTAGATGGCCCAGTCATACCATTCGACGGCATTGCCGATGCCGGTGCCGACGAGCGTCTTGCGGGTGGATGTTCGGGTTGCCGCCGGCGTGATCGTGGCTGCAGTCATGGTCTTCTCCCTCGGGGTGCGGGTTAGGAAAGGGCGGAGGCGGCGGCAACCGTGTTGGCCGCGGCAGGAGCGTCGGCGGCCGCGAGTGCGGCCAGCCTTGAGATGGCGAGCTCGGCGTAGAGTGCGGCGCCGTCAGCCAGCACGCCGTCGTCGAACGTGGCGTACGGGGAGTGGTTGAACGCGGAGGTGGCATGGTCGGTGTCCCGGGGGACGGCGCTCAGCCCGATGAACGTGCCGGGGACCTCGGCCAGAACCCTCGAGAAGTCTTCGGAGCCGCTCAGCGGGGTGGCCCAGCGGGAGAGCCGGGAGTCGCCGAACAGGCCCGCAATGACGTTCTCCGCGGTGTGCGTTTCGTCCTCGTCCGTGATGGTCAGCGGATACTCCTGCTGGTAGTCGACGTCGACGTCCAGGCCGTGTGCCGCCGCGATTCCCTTCAGCAGCCGCGGCACGGCATCCATCATTTTCTGCCGGGCTTCCTCGGAGAAGGTCCTGATGGTGGCCTCGATGCGTGCGGTTTCCGGGATGATGTTGCGCTTGGTGCCGGCCTGGAGGACCCCCACGGAGAGGACTACTGGGTCGAACATGTTGAACTGGCGGGTGATCATGACCTGGAGGGCAGTGACCATCTCGGCGGCCGCCGTGACGGGGTCCTTGGCCGAGTGCGGGGCCGAGCCGTGACCGCCGGCGCCGAGCACGGTGACCATCAGGCCGTCGGAGGAACTCAGCATGACGCCGGGCTTGGTGCAGAACGTGCCGTGCGGTTCGAGGGCGGAAAACACGTGCATGCCGTAGGCGGCGTCCACGCGCCGGCCGGCTGCATCCAGCACGCCTTCGCGGATCATGTGGCTCGCGCCGTCGAAGCCTTCCTCGCCGGGCTGGAACATCAGGACGACGTCGCCGGCCAGCTGGTGCCGGCGTTCGGCCAGGAGGGTGGCGGCCCCTGCCAGCATGGAGGTGTGCAGGTCGTGGCCGCAGGCGTGCATGGCGCCGTCGATCCTGGACGAGTAGTCCACGCCCGTCTTCTCCTGCACCGGCAGGCCGTCCATGTCAGCGCGCAGCAGCACCGCCGGGCGGGAGCCCCCTTCGGTCCCGGGCCCCTGGCCCCGCAGTACTGCGGTGACCGACGTCGTCTCCTGGCCCAGGGTGATCTCGTAGGGAAGCCCGTCCAAGGCCTTGAGCACCTTCTCCTGGGTGCGGGGCAGCGCCAGGCCGATCTCGGGTTCCCGGTGCAGTTCGTGGCGGAGCCGGGCAAGGTCCGTCTGCATTTCCCGGGCATCTGCGGTGATCGGCACGTGTTCTCCTTGTTTGTCGTTTGTCGTTTGTCGTTTATCGAAAATCGCCTGGTTGGCGACTGGCTTGTTTTCGAAGGTCCTTGGTTCACGTCCGGTGGGGACGTCCTGCGTCTATTCTCAAGTGACACAGTTCACACCCGCCCGAAGGCCAGAAAAAATGCACGAATAGACTGTTGCCACAGGTTTCGTGCATGGATGAAGGGAAAAATGATGGAACTCAGCGAGGACGATCTCGCCCTGATCAACGTCCTGCAGATTGCCCCGCGGCTGAGCTGGGCGGATGCGGCCCAGGTGCTGGGCGTGCACGCCACCACCCTGGCCGCCCGGTGGGAGCGGCTGCTGGACTCTGGCGTGTCCTGGATCACCGCCCACCTGATCGGTGACCCCCAGCAAATGTGCCTGGCATTCGTCGCCGTGGATTGCGAAATGCACCGGCGCGAGGAAGTCACCGCCAGGCTCGCCGAGATGCCGGAAATCGTCACGGTGGAGGAGGCAGCCAGCCACCGGGACCTCATGCTGACCGTCATTACGCCCTCCCTGGACGATTTCAGCCTGAAAGTCATCTCCCGGCTGAAGGAGATTGACGGCCTCCTCAAATATCAGACCGCCCTGTGCACCAGGCTGCACGCGAGCGGCGGCTCCTGGCGGCTGAACGTGTTGAGCCGCGCGCAGAAGGCCGCCGTGCGGGCGTTGGCCGGCCCCGAGGCCACCGGGGTTGCCCAGGCTGCCGCCCGGGAGGCGCTGCCGGAAAGTCACCTGGCGCTCCTGCCGTTCCTGGCCAGGGACGGGCGGGCCACGGCGGCGGACATTGCCCGCGGCCTCGGCAGGCACCCGGCCACCGTCCAGCGCCAGCTCAACCGTGTGCTCGCCAGCGGCATCCTGTCATTCCGGTGCGAGGTGGCCCAGAAACTCTCCGCTTTCCCCGTGACCTGCCAATGGTTCGTCAACGTCCCCGCCGGGCGGCACGAGGCCGCCGCCGCCGAGCTGAGGACCATGCGGAACGTCCGGCTCAGCGCCTCCACCACGGGGCCCACGAATTTCGTGATCATCATGTGGCTGCAGTCCCTGGCGGACGTCATGAACATCGAGGTGGCGCTGCAGCAAAAAGTGCCCGGGATCGAGCTCGTGGAAAGCGTCGTCATGCTGAGCACCGTCAAGCGTGTGGGCTGGATGCTGAACCCGGACTCCAGGGCCAGTGGCGCCGTCGTGGTTCCTGCCCAGGGGTTCGACGAGGCGGGCTGACGGCGGCGGACCGGCAGCTGATGGGCCCACCGGCCAGCTGATAGGCCCACAGGCGGGCGGGCTGTGAGGGTCCGGTTGTAAGCTGTGGCACGTGCCCCAGACCGACCCGCCCCATCACCAGGAATCCCGTCCGAAAGCCGTCCCGGAATCGGCCGGCATCTTCCACCGCAGCTACCTGCTGGTGACCCTCGGCGCCTGCGCGCTTGTGTTCCTGGCGGCCTTCGAGTCCCTGGCGGTGACCACCATCATGCCGCTCGTCAGCCGGGAACTGGACGGTGCGGGACTCTACGCCTTGGCCTTCGCCGGGCCGCTTGCCACCGGGGTGATCGGCATGGTGGCCGCGGGCAGCTGGTCGGACCGCAAGGGGCCGGTGGCGCCGCTCCTGGCCGCAGTGGGCATGTTCGTGCTCGGCCTGCTCATCGCCGGTACCGCCGGAATCATGCCGGTCCTCGTGTCCGGACGGCTGGTGCAGGGACTCGGCGGCGGCGGGCTTACCGTGGCCCTCTACGTGGTGATTGCCCGGGTCTACCCGCCGGTCCTGCATCCGAAAATTTTCGCCGCCTTCTCCGCGGCCTGGGTCATCCCGTCCCTCGTGGGACCGTTCGCGGCCGGCGCCGTGGCCCAACTGGCCGGCTGGCAGTGGGTCTTTCTCGGTGTGGTCGGACTGGTGGTGCCGGCCCTGCTCCTGACGGCCCCGGCCCTGCGCGGCCTGAACGGCAGCACGGGCGCCGACGGAGATTCCCCGGCCGCTGAGCCAGGGTCCCGCGGCCGGCCGGGAGGCCTTGCCAAGTTGGCGCTGGCGGCACTGGCAGCGCTCGCCGTGCTGGGCCTGAACCTGTCCGCCGCGGTACCGGTCGCCGGCGGGGTGCTGGCGGCGGCCGCCGTCGCCGTCGCGCTCCTGGCCGTCCGTCCCCTCATGCCGCGCGGAACGCTGACCGCCCGGCGCGGCCTGCCGAGCGTGATCCTTACCCGCGGCCTGGCATCCGCGGCGTTTTTCGGCGCCGAGGTCTACCTGCCGTACCTGCTCGTGGAACGCTACGCCTTCGCCCCGACGTTTGCTGGCCTCACGCTCACCGGCGGCGCCATCGCCTGGGCTGCTGCGTCGGCCATCCAGGGTCGGCTGGGGACCCGGCTGGAGCACAGGAGGGCGGTGCGGATCGGATCGGCCCTGGTCCTTGGCGCCGTCGTCCTGGCCCTCGTGACCACGGTGCTGGCCTGGCCGGCCGCGGTCGCGATCGCGGGATGGATCTTCGCCGGGGGCGGCATGGGCCTGATGTATCCGCGGCTGAGCGTCATGACCCTGGCACTCTCCACCAAGGACACCGAGGGTTTCAACAGTTCGGCGATGTCCATTTCGGATTCCCTCGGCGGTGCCCTGGCCCTCGCCGGCACCGGGATCGTGTTCGCAGCGTTCGCGACGGCGGCGCCGTCGGCGTCGTTTGCCGGAGTGTTCGCGCTGACGGCGGTGATCGGGATGGCCGCCGTGGCCGTCGCGCCGCGCGTCGCCGTCGTCCCGGCCGCCGTCACCAAACGCGCGTAGCGGCAAGCACTATGACGGGCACAGCACCGTGACGGGCACAGCACCATGACGCGCACTGCACCATAACAAGCATTGCACAGGAGCCCCGGCCGGATGATCCGGCCGGGGCTCCTGTGCGTCAGCGCTCCTTTGTTTCAGCGCGGGGATCAGGCAGCCGCGCGGGCTTCCTCCTGCGAGCGGACGGCCTTCCATTCCACAATCCGGGCCTGCTGCAGCGGGGACTTGCGGTTGAAGTGCCAGGCCGCGCCCAGCAGCAGGAACCACACGGGCGCCACGAAGAGTGCCAGCCGGGTGTCGTCGGCCTGCCCCAGGGCCACCAGCATGAACACGAAGAACGCGAGCACGACGTACGGCATGAAGGCGGAGCCGGGCATCTTGAAGGACGAAGCCTCGTGCAGGGCCGGCCGGCGGCGGCGGAAGACGATGTAGCTGACCAGGATCATGGACCACACAAACATGGTCAGCACGGACGCCACGGAAGTGACCACCGTGAACGCGCCGATCACGGAGTCGCCGGAATAGAGCAGGACCAGGCCGGCCAGCAGGAAGATGCAGGAGAACAGCAGCGCGTTCTGCGGTACTTTGCGGACGCTGAGCTTTCCGAACGCTTTGGGCGCGTTCCCGTCCTGGGCGAGGCCGTAGACCATCCGGGAGGTTGAGTAGATTCCGGAGTTGGCGCTGGAGGCGGCGGAGGTCAGGACCACAAGGTTGATGACCACCGCGGCGATCCCCAGCCCGGCGAGGGTGAACATGCCGATGAACGGGCTGCTGGCGGGGTCGATGGTGCGCCACGGATTGACGGCCATGATGACCACCAGGGCGCCCACGTAGAAGAGGAGGACGCGGACCGGGATGGAGTTGATGGCGCGCGGCAGGTTCTTCTCCGGGTCCTTGGTTTCGGCGGCGGCGGTGCCCACCAGTTCGATCCCGGCGAAAGCGAAGATGGCGATCTGGAAGCCGAGGACGAAGCCGAACATGCCGTGCGGGAACATGCCGCCGTCGTTCCACATGTTGGCGAGGTTGGCTTCTGCGCCGTTCGGGGATGTGAAGTGGGTTGCGATCATGACCGCGCCGGTGACGATCAGGGCCACGATGGCGACCACCTTGATGATGGCAAACCAGAACTCCGCTTCACCGAACGCCTTCACGGTGGGGAGGTTCAGGAGGATCAAGACCACGGGCGTGAGCAGCGCGGGGATCCACAGGGGCGTGCCGGGAGCGAGCTTGTCCACGTAGCCGGAAATGGCGACGATGTCCGCCACCCCGGTGACCACCCAGAAGAACCAGTAGGACCATCCGGTGAAGAAGCCGGCCCACGGCCCCAGGAGGTCACCGGCGAAGTCGCTGAAGGACTTGTAGTTCAGGTTGGAGAGCAGGATCTCGCCCATGGCACGCATCACGAAGAACAGCATGAAGCCGATGATCATGTAGACGAAGATGACGGAGGGGCCGGCGAGCGAGATGGTCTTCCCGGACCCCATGAACAGGCCGGTGCCAATCGCGCCGCCGATGGCGAGCAGCTGGATGTGGCGGTTGCCGAGGGCCCGGGCGAGGTGCGGTTCGCGGTTCCCGGAGTCACCATTGGCGGAGGCGGCAGTTCCAGTTTGGGCAATGTCAGATTCTGCAGTGGCCGGAGCGGCCGTGGTGGTGCGTTCAGACATGAGGCTTCTTCCTTGTCACAGGCGGTCGCCGGCGGGGGTTCCACAGTGCGGGCCGCACGGATCCGTCAGAGTGTGACGGAGGTAACAGTTTTGGCGGGTAGATCAAGGTTAGGGCCGGTATTTCGTGGTCCCTGTTGTCACGTCGGTCCGCGTTGGTGGACCGTCTGGTCGGTGGAGTGCCGCCGCGCTCCCGGCGGGACGAAGCTCCCGGAAGGCGCGGGAGCCGGTCCGGGACCCTCATCTTTCGCCGGGCCCTAGGGAAAATTGCGACGCGGGCACGCCCGCCCGCTGCGGGGCTCCGAATCGCATTGGCGCAGATCACCCGCCCGTGGGCGGGTTCGACAGCTGTCGATCATCTTAGCTTCAGTTGTCGTCCGCTGTCTTTTGTCATATTTTGCGCGGCGGGGCTTCTGAAACCTGGTCGATGCCGATCTGGACGATGCCAACGTGGACGTTCACAGGGTGCGGGCTGAAGTGCCGCCGCACCGCCGCGGCCACGGCCCGGGCCACCTCCGGGGCCGGGTACGCCCCGCTCACGCCGATGCGCGTCCTCACGGTCGAAGGTGTCGCGCCGGCACCGGAATCGATGACGTCAACAGCCGGCGGCGCTTCTCCGGTCACGGCCGACCGGGCCGCGCCCGCGATCGTTTGCCAGAGCGGTCGCGCCGGATACACCGCCGTCACGCCGTGAACGGCCTCGATGACCGCCCGCAGCTGGGCCGGCAGCGCGGCGTCGGGCAGTTCGGCCGGCAGCGCGGCGTCGGGCTGTTCGGCCGGCAGCGCAGCGTCGGGCAGCTCGGCCGGCAGCGCGCCGTCGGGCAGTGCCGCAGGCGTGCCGTGCCCGGGAGGCAAGGGCTGGGTCATGGCGTCTCCTCTGGGTCTGGATTGCCGGGCTCCAAAACGTCGGTGATCGTGACATCTATCGCCGTGATGTTCAGTTCTGTCTGCAGGGCCAGGGTCGTGGCCAACTTCCAGCGAAGCGCGGTGGCGCGCTGTTCCAAGGGATGCCCGTAGACGACGGCGAGGTCGACGCCGATGGTGATGGGGGCCCCCGGCTCGGTGACGTCCCCGTACAGGCGGCATTTTCCGGCAGCGGTGCCGGGCAGGGAATCCGCAACAGAGCGGATCAGCGCCGATATGGCGCCCTCTGTCTCGGTGAGGAGGTCGCCGGGTGTGTCGGCGCGCAGGGGAATGTTCCTGCCCGGCCGCAGTTCCAGGTGCAGGTTGTCCAGAATGGTCTTCATCCAGTCGTCGCTGCCGCTGCCGGCCGCAGCGGTGTCGGCGTCGAGCAGTTCATTGCCGAGGGCCGCGAGCCTGCGCAGCGAGGCCAGCCCGGACTGGCATTCGGGACAGTCCTCAAGGTGGCCGGGATCGCCGATCCGTCCGGTGTCCAGGTATTCGCTCAGGTCTGCCAGGTTGTGCCCGCAGCCGAGAGTCTCGCCAGGGGTGCTCATCGCCAGTCCTCCATTTCGCGGGCCAGAGTGATGCGTGCCCGGGAAAGGCGGCCGCGGACGCTGGCAGTGCTGATGTTCAAGGTTTGCGCAATTTCCTCATAGCTCTGGTCATTGAACGCCTTCAGCACCCAGCAGCGGCGTTGTTCCTCGGGCAGGGCGGCCAGCGCGGTCTTGAGCGCGTCCATCCGGGAACCGCTCAGGGCGGCGTGTTCGGGGTGGTCCCTGTGAGCGGCGCCCGCACCAGCCTCCAGCCCGTGGTGGAGATCGCCGAGGTCCGAATGGTTTCTTCGCCGGCGCAGGTGGTCGATGCTGCGGCTGCCGGTAATACGCAGCAGCCAGCCCTTCACGGCGTCCCCATCGCGCAGGGTGTCGAGCTGCTTCCAGGCCTGCATCAGCGATTCCTGCACTACGTCGTCGGCATCGGCGAGGGAGCCGGTCAGGCGGCGGGCGCAGGCCCGCATAACGGGGCCATGGCGTCGGGCCAGCGCCTCGAAAGCGGCGGTGTCGCCGTCGGTGGCCCGACCCACCAGCAGGGCGTCCGGTACGAGGTCCAGTTGATGCGGCGCCGAAGGTGAACCAGTCACGCGCTTATCTCTGCTTTCATCGCGGGCATATCGGGGTGCGGGCTACTCCTTGCTGAAGCCTTCCTTGAGCTTCCGCGCGGCGTCCTTGATGTTCTCTCCGATATCGGCCGCGGCGTCCTTGACCCGGTCGCCGGCCTCCTGCAGTTTTGCCTGGGCCTGCTCGTGCTGGCCTTCCCGCTTGAGGCCCTGGTCGCCTGTCATGCTGCCGACGCCTTCTTTGGCCGCACCGATGTGGTGGATGACTGTGTAGTTGACTTTGTCGTCGATTCCCATGATGTTTCCTCTGCTGTCATTACGGCGTGGTGCGGTGTTGCGGTACGTATCTTCCGGCCGGCTAGCGGGCGCGATCCGGTGCGGCCGCCCAGGTTTTGGTGCCGCTGGTGATTCGGACCAGAACCGGGAGCGGATGGCCGAGCAATGTGTCGATCCCCTGGACCAGGACGTCGGCGGTGTCCGCGATCTCCCTTGGAGATGCGCCCTGCCGCGCCTGGAGCCGCAGCCGGAGTCCCGTTGTGCCTCTGTTGTCCCATGCCGATACCGAGGTGCCGAGTACCAGGCGGTTGCCGGCGAGGGCCTGTTTGACGGCCGCCGAGACTAACCCGGTTTCGACGACGGTGGTGCCGCGGCCGCCGTCGGATTCCCGGCCGACGCGAGGTGTCCGGCCGCCACCCTGCGATGCGATCCAGGCGATACTGAGCCCGGCGGCCGCGGCCAGCGCGGCGAACCCGGCCACGGCCCACCAGCTGCGGGCGGGGCCCGGGAGCGGTGCCGAGGCGAGGAGTGTTCCGGCCTGGTCCAGGAGGGAGGATCCTGTGGCCGCCCATGCGGCCGCAACGTCCGGCAGGATCCCGGCGGCAGCCGTTGCGGCGCCGGCCGCGAGCAGCACGAGCCCGGCCAGGGCCAGCAGGATCCGGTTCAATGCCCTGTTGGTCCGACTCATTGCCCCAGCGCCCCTTCCCTCATGATGTGGATTGTCGGTGCGATCCGGCGGCCAAGGGAGTACCCGGCCAGCTCGTCGTCGACCGCGGCGGTGATCGCGTCCCGGTCCACGGAAACGCCCGACGTCGGACGGACCTGGACGCGAACAGCCCGCTTGCCCACCGTGGTGATGATCTGCCCGGGTGCCAGCCCCGCGGTGAGGCGCGCCCGCCGGGATACTGCCGAGGCGATCACCTCGTCATCGACCACCACGGCGCTCCGGCCGCTGTGCACGGCGTGCCGGGACCGGCGGCCGGGCATGGTTGCGGCTGCGAGCAGCGCCAGACCGAGAACCGCCAGGCCGGCGCCGGCGGCCACCAACCCGGCCGGGAGCGTGGTGGCCGGCACGCCGGTGAGCCATCGGCCCAGCCGGTCGGGGCTGCCAAGGAGCGGGCTCTCCTGGAGGAGGGCCAGGACGGTCTCGAGGGCAAGCCAGAGGAAGACGGCGGCAAGGACGCTAGCGGTCAGGATGGACGCCGTGGCCCGGGAGGAGTGGGTCTCCCTGCGAACGAGGCGCCGAATGGCTCGATCCTGGCTCATGCGATGTTCCTTTCCTTGTGGTTCCGGTCCTTGTGGTTCCGGCGTGGCGCTCCGGATGGCGCGTCGACCCTGGCAGTGCCGGAGTGCTGTGCGGCCCCGCTGAGCCGGATATCTACGCTGCTTAGCGTCCGGCCGGTGAGGTCCAGGCCGCGGGCAATGATGGCTGTCCGGGCCGCCCGGGAGCGGTCGAAGACGGTGCCGCCGTCGGGCCCCCGGCGCGGGCCGAGGAGCGGCGGGAGCGCAAGCTTCACGGAGACTCTCGCGGCGAGCCGGCCCGAATCGTCATCCAGCACCGCGGCGACGTCGGATCTCGGAACGCTGAAGGCGTGGGCCGCGATCGTCTCGATGGTGTGCCTGAGGGCTGCCGGGGTGATCCGGGTGTGCCCCGCCCGCATCACGAGGAGGAGCGCTTGCCGCGCAGGGCGTCCAGCACTCCGCCCAGATCCAGCCGCCCCTCGGCCGCGCGGCCGAGCACGGACCCTGCCCCCATGAAGAGCGCGGTGAGCAGGAAACCCCAGAATCCGAACCCCAGGGACGCTGCGGCCAGGATGGCTCCGATGGCCAGGCCGGCCAGCGTGGGGCTCAAGCCACCCTCGGCTCGGTCCGTGCGTCCTCGGTGTCCTCGTCATCGGAGGGCACATGGATGTCCGTGATGGTGATGTTCACTTCCGTCACCTCCATGCCGACGAGGTCCTCGATGGCCGTATAGACAGCGTCGCGGGCCTTGTCCGCGACAAGCTGGAGCGGGTGCGGGTACTCGACCACCAGGGTGATGTCGACGGCTACCTGGGTTTGTCCTACTTCCACGCTGACGCCCTGGGTGAGGTCCTTTTGGCCGACCCTTTCACGCAGGGTTCCCAGCGCACGGGCTGCTCCGCCGCCGAGGGCGTGCACTCCTTCGATTTCCTGGATCGCGATGCCGGCGATCTTTGCCACGACGCCGTCTGCGACAGTGGTCGCGCCGCGGCCGTCGATGCCTGGGGCCGGTGCGGGCGCGCCCAACGTGGGGGACTTCGCGGCGGGCGCCTTCGCTGCGGGTGCCTTCGCTGCGGTTGCCGGGCCGGCCTGTCCCTGGACGTCTGCCGGGGTGTGCGTCTGGGTGGTCAAGGCAATCACTCCTGATCGGTTGAGGAAGACGCTCTGTGGCGCCGTCATAGATAAGACGGGCCGCGAACGGAAATCCTCACGGTCGAATCGGAGTGAGCTGCATCACATGCGGTCCTGGACATCCCGGGGCCGCCTGAGGCAGCGGCCCCGCAGGCCATCCAGACAACGGCCCGACAGGCCGTTGGGCTGTCTACTGGGCGGCCAGGCGCGTGGCCCGCAGCACGGCATCCGTAAGGGACACTGCCTCGCCGTCGGGCCCGACGGCGCTGCGACGCCGGCTGTCCAGGACCTCGGCACGCCACATCGGCTCCTCGATCCGGAGTTCCCGGGCAAGGTCCTCGGCCGTGAAGAACTTCTCCGGAGTATGGTGCGCGCCCCACGGAGGCAGCCCGTCGGGGTGATGGCCGACGATCAGCAGCGTTCCGCCGGTCCGCACCGCGGCCGCGGCGAGCTGCAACGCCTGCTGCCACGGCATCTGGGTGGAATGCAGGAACTGGGCCGTGACGAGGTCGAACAACCGGTCCGGGACCCATGTGGCAAGATCCTGCTGCACCCACTCGATGGTGGCGTCCTGGCCCCGTTCCCGGGCGTGGGCGGCCGCACGCTCCAGGGCGACGGCGGAAACGTCCAGGCCCGTCACGCTCCAACCGCGGGCAGCGAGCCATATCGCGTCCGCGCCCTCGCCGCACCCCAGGTCCAGGGCCTCGCCGGCAGGAAGGTCCGCCACCTCGGCGACGAGTTGCGGATTCGGCTCCCCGCTCCACATCCTGGACCGGCTGCTGTACTTTTCATCCCACATCCGGGCTGCGGAACCGGGCGCCGCATCCTCGACCGCCGCGTGTTCGGCGGCGTCATGCCCGTGGCTGTGGCTGCGTTTTGTCATGGTTTCCCCTCATCACGGCGGTTCGCCGGGTTTCGCTGTTTGTTTTCAGGCACGACGGCGGTGACGAAACCTCCCGGCGCGGACCGCCGTCGGGTCTCCTTGCCGAAATTCCTGTGCTCCTCAAGGACCAGTCCGAAGCCCCCAACAAAGTCCGCGGCGCTTTTCCTGGCCGGGGGAGGGTTGTCGATCCCAAAGGTCAGGGGCTCGCCGACGAATCTCGCGGCAGCCCGCGCGTACCGCATGTAGGGCGATCCCGAGGTGATCGTTTCCCTCGAAAAGTAGTCGAAGGCCACGATGCTGCCCGGGGCGGTGCCGGCGATCCTGCGCAGCGTCGCCTCGACGGAGGCGCGGTCCAGGTACATGGTCACCGCTTCCCAGAGGAACAGGGCGGCCCGGCTCGGGTCGAAACCGGCTGCGAGCAGCTTCTCCATCCAGTCCTCGGTCTCGAAATCGGCGGGTACGTACGTGGCCAGGCGCGTGGAGAGGCCCGCTTTTTCGAGCATCGCGAGTTTGAAAGCCTGGGTCCGGGGCAGGTCGAGTTCAAAGCAACGCACCCGGTCCCCGGGCGCCAGCCGGAACGCCCGGGTGTCGAATCCCGCCCCGAGGATCACGAGCTGGTCGATGCCCCCGCGATGCCGTTGAACGGCCGCGTCATAGAGGCTGGTCCGTGCTGTCGGCTGGTGGCGCATCGGTGCCGGCCCCGGGTACGGATAGCGGTAGAGCCTGGGCACGTAGCCCGTGATCAGGTGGGCGGCGAGCGTGGGGGCAGTCTCCATCTGGATGCCAGTCGCGGACACGTTCGGCAGAACGGCCATGAGCCGGGCCGCGGGGACATCCGGCCGTGTCCCCAGGCGGTGCTGCATCCAGCGCGTGTAGAGGGATGCGAGCAGCGTGGCCGACGTGCCGGTGCGCCGGCTGTAGGCGAGCATCCCGGGGACGGACGTGATGTAGCCGGCCGCACTCAAGGGAAACAACGCCAGCTGGATGACCCGAAACAGGCCAGCGGAGACTATTCCCGGCATTGCGTCCGACTCCCCTCACGGGCCGCCCCTCGTGCGGCCCTTCCCGCCCACCATGGTCCTCCCGGACGTAAGGGCGGTCAATACGCCGTCCGGGCCTCCGTCCGGGCGCCGCGCAGGCGGACGGACACGTGGAAATCACGCTACGGAAACCAATCTGAAACCTGCGTCATGAATGCTGGGCACAAGACATTGAACGCTGGGGAAGGGCAATGACCATGGACGTTGACGAAGCACGGCAGATCCGCAGCTCGGCCGAGTTGAACGTGGGGGACGAGATCGAGGCGTGGCACAACGGGAAGCTCTTCCACCGGGGCCCGGTGACCCAGACCGTCACAGGCGTGGACCTGTTCTGGATCCTCGATGCCCGGACGGGGACCCGCCGCCTCATCGACGCCGAGGCGCTCGTGATCCTGCGGCCAGCCGACCGGGGACCGGCCAAAACGCCGTCACGGGCGGCCGTCAACACATCCGCTCATGCATCCGCCCAGTTGTCCCACATGCCGCTGTTCCAAGCCCCCAGCATGGCGGGCTAGGGGCCGGGCCGGCCGTCACGGATACGGGACCCGGGCCTGCCGGGTGGTAGGCTAGTGGAACTTGATGTGCAGTGATGCCCACTTTTGATTTGGTTGACCGGCTTCGGTCCATCAGCCGGATCCCTGCCGGATTCCTTCGGGAATCCGCACGCAGGCAGTGGGATTTTTTCATGTGAGAGGCACATCCTGCGTCGATGAACGCGTTCCATTTGGTCCCGGCGGCCGCTTGCTGAAGTTTGGCAACAGCCCGGTTGATCACCTGACTTTTCTTCGGCGAACCCTTGAGCCAACCGGCATCGGGGGCCGATATCCGCACGGATACCGCCTGAAAGACTTTGAAACACATGACTACATTTGCTGCCCTCGGCACGCCCAAAGCACTTGCCGACACCCTGACCGCACAGGGGATCGTGGAGCCCTTCCCGATCCAGGTCAAGACCCTTCCCGACACCCTGTCCGGACGCGACGTCCTGGGCCGCGGCCGCACCGGCTCCGGCAAGACCATCGCATTCGCCATCCCGCTGGTGGCACGACTCGCAGAGCGCGAAGCCAAGCACTTCCGCAAGCCCGGCCGCCCGATGGGCCTGGTTCTGGCTCCCACCCGCGAGCTGGCCACGCAGATCAACGCGACCATCGAGCCGATGGCCAAGGCCATGGGCCTGACCACCACCGTGATCTACGGCGGCATCTCCCAGGCCCGCCAGGAAAAGGCCCTGCGCGCCGGCGTCGACATCGTCATCGCCTGCCCGGGCCGCCTGGAGGACCTGATCCGCCAGCGCATCCTGACCCTCGAAGCAGTCGAGATCACCGTCCTGGACGAGGCCGACCACATGGCCGACCTTGGCTTCCTCCCGGTGGTCAAGAAGCTCATGGACATGACCCCCACCCAGGGCCAGCGCCTGCTGTTCTCCGCCACCCTGGACAACGGCGTGGACAAGATCGTCCAGCGCTACCTGTCCAACCCGCTGACCCACTCCGTGGACGACCCGCAGGCCGCGGTGACCACCATGGAACACCACGTGCTGGTGGTCAACGACCAGACCGTCAAGAAGCAGCTGATCGTCGAGCTCGCCTCCGGCGCCGGCCGCCGCGTGCTCTTCATGCGCACCAAGCACCACGCCCGCAAGCTGGCCAAGACCCTGACCGACGCCGGCATCCCCGCCGTCGATCTGCACGGCAACCTCTCGCAGAACGCCCGTGACCGCAACCTGGCCGAGTTCTCCTCCGGCGATGTCCGCGTCCTGGTGGCCACCGACGTCGCGGCCCGCGGCGTCCACGTCGACGACGTCGAACTGGTCATCCACGTGGATCCGCCCACGGAGCACAAGGCGTACCTGCACCGCTCAGGCCGTACGGCCCGCGCCGGTTCCGACGGCACCGTGGTCACGCTGACCCTGCCCGAGCAGCAGTCCGACGTCAAGAAGCTGATGAAGGCTGCCGGCGTCGAGGTCAACTTCGAGCGCGTCACCGCCAACTCCCCGCTGGTTGCTGAACTGGTCGGCGAAATGGCCGACAAGATCGATCCCCGCACCCGTGCCGCCCTGCTGGCAGCCAAAGCCGCCCAGCACGGCGGCGGCACCTCCACCGGTGCCAACGCCGAGCGCAAGCGCGCCCGCCGCACCACCCAGGCTGCACCCACCGCGGGTGGTCGTGGTGGCCGTGGCGGACGCGGACGGGTGTCCGCCGAGGCACCGCGGACCGACCTGCCGCGCGCCGAGCGCCGCGCCGTCGCCTACGAAGGCAAGGCTGCTGCCCGCAACGCCGCCGACCGTGTCGCCGAGCAGAACCAGGACCGCGCAGATGCCGAGCGCGCCGAACGCCGGAATGCGCGTGGCCGCGGCCGCACCACCGCCTACGCGCACCACAACGATGTTCCGGCCGCCGGCGGCCGTGCCGCAGCCGGCCGCGGTTCGGACGGACGCGCCGCAGACGGACGCAGCGACGCCCGGGGCGCTTCGGCTCCCCGCAGCGGAGCACCCCGCACAGGTGGCGCTCCCCGCACCGGCGCTTCGACCGGCGGCCAGCGCAGCGGACGCCCGGCAACCGGCCAGCGTGCGGCTGCCGGCGCCAAGTCCGCCAGCAGCAAATCCGGAGGCAGCGCGGCGGTCTGGTCCTCCAACACCGGTGGCACCTCGGGCGGATCCTACGCCGGCGGCGGCAACGGCCGTTCCGGTGAAGGACGTCCGGCCCGCGGCTCGGGCCCCCGCCGCGCGTCGGCTCCGGCCTCGAACGAACGCCGCGGCCGCTAAGGTTCCGGTTCTCAGCTACGCAAAATAGCTGGCGCTGCGCAAACGGACGGCCGCTACGGGAATCCCCGTAGCGGCCGTCCGAAAGCGCAGCGGTTGTCCAAGAACGCCGCGAAAAGCTGAAGCTACCAGCCGCGGGCGCGCCACTCTTCCAGGTGGGGCCGTTCCGCGCCGAGGGTGGTGGGCTGGCCGTGTCCCGGGTGCACCACGGTGTCATCCGGATACACGTCGAACAGCCGCTCGCTCACATCGGTGATCAGCTGGGCAAAGCGCGCCGGATCCTTCTGTGTGTTGCCTACCCCGCCGGGGAACAGCGAGTCGCCGGAAAAGATGTGAGCCGGGCCTTCGGGGTCCTGGTACACAAGGGCGATCGAACCCGGTGTGTGGCCGCGCAGATGTACAGCCGTCACATCGAAGCCGTCGAAGTTGCCGACGTCCCCGTGATCCAGCAGTACATCCACCGGCACTGGCAGCTCCGGGGCATCCTCTGTCCCGGCCGCCGTTTTCACACCGGTGGCTTCCACCAGGGACGGCAGCGCCCGGACATGGTCCCAGTGCTGGTGGGTGGTGGCAACCAGCGCCAGCTTCGGCGTCGCGGAAGTATCCGCGGCGGCGTCCGCGAGCAGCCCCTGGATGGCGGCCAGATCATCGGCCGCATCGATCAGGAGCTGCGCGCCGGAGGCCTTGGCCGTGAGCAGGTAAACATTGTTGTCCATCTCGCCGACCGAAATCCGGCGGATGGTGATGTCACGTAAAGAGTGAATGAGCGAGTCCATGGGCATCAGTCTACGGAGCCGCTATTCACGGCCCTGGGACACCCAGTTGGGGTCCGCGGCGCGGGAACCGACGACGGCGTCCGCGGCGGACCCGAGCGTCCTCAGTTGCGCTGCGGTGAAGTCGAGGGCCAGGGCGCCCAGGTTTTCGTCGATCCGGTCCGCCTTGCGGGTGCCGGGAATGGGGACCACGGGCAGTCCCAGCTGGCGGCCCCGCGCAAGCAGCCAGGCCAGCGCCACCTGGGCAGGAGTTGCAGCCTGCCCGGCAACGCTCAGTTCCGCAGCGACCGCCTGCACGGCCGCCACCACGCCCTTGTTGGCGCTGGCAGCGTCCGCCGCGAAACGCGGGATGTTGCGGCGGAAGTCGTTGCTGCCCAGCGTCGAGGCGTCCACGGTGCCGGTGAGGAATCCCCGGCCCAGCGGCGAATACGGCACAAATCCCACCCCGAGTTCGGCGGCGGCAGGCACCACGTTGCGTTCCACGTCGCGGCTCCAGATGGACCATTCGCTCTGGACCGCGGCGATCGGGTGGATGCGGCTGGCCTCGCGCAGCTCCTCGGCCGTCACCTCTGACAGGCCCAGATGCCGCACCTTGCCGGCCTGTACCAGCCCCGCCATGGCCTCCACGGTTTCCACTATCGGAACGCGGAGGTCACGGCGGTGCAGGTAGTACAGGTCAATGGTGTCGGTGCCCAGCCGTTGCAGGCTGCGGTCCACGGCCTGCCGCACGTAGGCGGCGTCGCCGCGGATGTCCGTGTAGCCGGCCGACGGTGTGCCCACGAGGCCGAACTTGGTGGCCAGCTGGACTTCGCCGCGGCGTTCCTTGAGCAGCCGCGCGATCAGCTCCTCGTTGCTGCCGCCGCCGTAAATGTCCGCCGTGTCGATGAAGCTGACGCCGGCGTCCACCGCGTGATGCAGGGTCCGCAGGGCCTCGGCCGGGTCCACCTCGCCGTAGACAGGGGTCAGGGCCATACCGCCGAACCCCAGGGGACTGACCATCAGGCCGTCGCCGAG
Organism: Arthrobacter sp. P1_B9; assembly: GCF_056406495.1. Lineage (NCBI taxonomy): Bacteria > Bacillati > Actinomycetota > Actinomycetes > Micrococcales > Micrococcaceae > Arthrobacter > Arthrobacter sp. P1_B9. Next base: position 70,656 of record NZ_JBFUAA010000008.1, on the reverse strand, counting down.
CCGGACTGTTGCTGCCGTCATCTTGGTCTCCATTCGCGCACTGAATAGTTCCGTAGGACTTCCGTCCCTGCCAAGAACCCCGGGATGCGCGCGGCTATTCCGGCCCTGCTATCGGCCGGGCAGACGATTCTCCCCACCTTTGACCCTTGCGCGGCCGGCACGACGGCGCGCCGCCGGGGACACGCCGTCGTACTGCCCTAAACGTGGGGAATTTCCGCAGGGGAGGCCGGCCGGACAGCGCCTTGTGCCGGTTCCTCTGAGTCCGCCGTTGGCGGGAGGAGCTTCAGGCCCGCCGCGCAGCCGACGATTCCGGCGATGAACAGCAGCTTGAGCGGACTGGCCGGTTCGACGCCGGTGGCCATCGCCCAGCCGACCGTCAGTGCAGCGCCGATCCCCACCCAGATGGCGTAGGCGGTGCCGAGCGGAATGCGCTTCACGGCCAAGCCGAGCCCCACCATGCTGAGGGTGGCCGTCACGGCGAACACGAGGGTCGGCAACGGGCGGGAGAACCCGTCGGACAGGCCCAGTGCCGTGGCCCAGACCGCCTCCAGCACAGCGGAAGCGAGCAGAATCACCCATGACATTGCAGCTGGTTTCATCATGGTCACGCCACCAGCTTCAGGCCGGCGACGCTCGCGGCAATCCCGCCAAGAAGCAGGATCCGTGCCGCCGTCGGGCGCTCAACCTTGGCGGCCATCGCGTAGCCGGACGTCAGGACGACGCCGACCCCCACCCACACGGCGTAGGCCGTTCCGGTAGGGATGGACTGCATGGCGACGGCGAGCCCGCCGGTGCTGGCGAGGACGGAAACGAGGAAAACGAGGGCCGGGACCAGCCGGCGGCGGCCCCTGGCCTGGGCGGTCCGGTGCAGGGCGGCGGCCCAAACGGCCTCCAGCGCCCCGGAAAGAATGAGTATTAGCCACGACATGACAGCTCCTGTGGCCAGTCTTGTCGCGTGCCGGGTACTGAACCGTCGTCCGGAGGCCTGGAAGAGGGGCCTTGGCCTCCAAGTCTAGCAAATCGGCATCAGAGCCCGACGGCGTCGCTGCAAAGAGTGAACGTGCGCCCCACGGGGTACTGCGCGCACGGCTCGTTCGGCGCGGTAAGGTCGCCGGCGTCGATATCGTATGCCGCCGACACGATGGCCCGGCCGTCGGCATTGGCCAGGGTGGCCCGGCCGCCGATCCGCCGCAGCGCCGCCATGGCTCCGCGTTCCAGGCGCTGAACTGTCACGTCGATGCCCACGATTCCCGCGACCGGGCCGTCCGGGCGGGTAAACACCGGGTGCGTGAAGGTCAGGACGTACTCGTCGGTGCAGAGGAAATCCACGTAGGGCCCGGTGACGTGGGCCCGTCCTGTTTCCACGGGGATCCGGAACCACTCGGCCTTGACGTAGCGGCTGATGGAGTTGGGACTGAAGTTGGCCAGCGCGTCGACGTGCTCCAGATCCGGGCCCTGCCACCAGGCGATGTAGCTGCGCCCGGGCCCGAGCAACCCGGCGTTGGCGATGAACCCCGCTCCGGCCGCGTAGCCGCCGGGCAGCTGCACCAGTTCCTCGACCACCGGACGGATGAGCTTGTCCACGGCCGTGCCGGTGACTTTGCCGGACATGGCGGCCAGGGCGGCCCCGGTGTCAGCGGCCCACTCCGTCAGGCAGTGCTCGATGCCGGCGATGGTGGCGTCGAGTTCGGCTGCGGCCAGCTGGGCCGCCTTCTCAACAGCGCCGGGTTCGGCCGGCGCTGCCATGGACGCTGCGGTGGGGCCTGCGGTGGAGGTGGTTTCGGACATCGGTGCTGCCTTAGCTCGAAGGTGCCGGACATTTGCGGTCAAAGATGGCCACGATCGTGGCTCCGGGATGCGGGTGCGGTCAATAGCTCTTGGCCTGCTCGGTCAGCAGCCAGTCGGTGGTGGCGGAGATGAGGGCCTTGACCCCCGTTTCGGCGGCCCCGGGGTCGTGGGTCTCGATGGCGGCCGCCACGTCCCCGAGGATCACGGCGGTGCGTCCGCGGTAGCCGGTGTCGGCGCAGGGCAGCAGCGTGAGGGTGCCGAGATCTGCCTGCAGCCGGATGAGCTCCCGGGCAAGCCGGGCCGAGCGGGCAATGGCCGCGACTTCCAGCAGGAACTCCGAGAGGGCCAGACGCCAGCTCAGGGAGTCATCGTCCGCTGCGGGGATGAATGAGCGCAGCGTGGCGATGTCGGCGGCGTCGGAGCGGCGGGCCGCCACGCCCGCGCAGGCCGCGGCGATCGCCTGGTAATGCAGCGCGAGGTCCCTGATCTGCAGCCGGCTCAGCTCATGCAGTTGCGCCAGGGCCCGTTCCCGGGAGGGCAGCACGTCGTCGGCGATGAAGCTTCCGCCGCTGCGGCCGCGCGCGGTCCGGATGATTCCCGAGGCACGCAGCTGGGAGAGGGCCTCCCGTGCCGTTACCGCGGACACTCCGAGGGCCGCGGCCAGCTCGGTTTCGTTCGGCAGCCGCTGGCCGCTGGTGAGCAGCCCGGTCTCCACGGCCTGTTCGATCCGGCCGCACACTTCATCCACAAGCCCGCGTGATTTGATCGGCGTGAACACCGCCGCCAGGCTCCGGGAGGCGCCCGTGGGCGACAACACCATTCGGGCCTCCCTTCCCTCCGGCGGTATCCGCCCCGCACCGGCCGTGCATCCCTGCGGCTTCCGCGGTGCCGCCGCGCGTCGCCCGGGCTGATGACATCCTAATCCGGGCTTTGCCGGAGGGTCTATACACAAAACCTATGGAGTAATAGCATTTGGCCCAGCAGCCCAGTGTGGACTGGATCACATTCGGTTGCGTGGTTCCTGTGGACGATCCGGCAACGGAGTAAGGCGCACCCCATGACCGAAACACTGGCCGCCGGCACCTCGACCGGAAAGGAAGAGGTTCCGGCGATCCGTCTGCGTAAGCTCACCAAGGTCTTCGGGGACACCGTCGCGGTAAATGGCGTGGACCTGGACATCCGCCACGGGGAATTCTTCTCCATGCTTGGCCCGTCCGGCTCCGGCAAGACGACGGTCCTGCGCCTGATCGCCGGCTTCGAGCTGCCGACGTCCGGGAGTATCGAACTCGAGGGCAAGGACGTCACGGCCATGGCGCCCTTCCAGCGGGACGTCAACACCGTATTTCAGGACTACGCGCTGTTCCCGCACATGTCCCTCGTGGACAACGTCGCCTATGGGCTGCGGGTGCGCGGCATGCCCGGGAAACAGCGGCGGGAGCGGGCCAGGGAAGCCTTGGACCGCGTCCAGCTCGGGAAGTTCCTCGGCCGCAAACCCGCCCAGCTCTCCGGCGGCCAGCGGCAGCGCGTTGCCCTGGCCCGGGCGCTGGTGGTCGAGCCCAAGGTCCTCCTCCTGGACGAGCCGCTCGGTGCCCTGGACCTCAAGCTCCGGCAGCAGATGCAGGTCGAACTCAAGGAACTGCAGCGCTCGCTGGGTATCACCTTCATCTTCGTCACCCACGACCAGGAGGAGGCCCTGACCATGAGCGACAGGATCGGCGTGTTCAACAACGGCGGCATCGAACAGATCGGCACCGCGCACGAAATCTACGAGCGCCCGGGCGGCATCTTCGTGGCCAACTTCGTCGGCACCTCCAACATTTTCGACGCCGGCCAGGCCCAGGCGATCTATGGCCGGCCGGAGCCGCTGTGCATCCGTCCCGAGCGGCTGCGCGTCGCCTGGACCGGCGAACCGGAGCGCCGTTCCGGCACCACCTCCCGGCCCGGGACAGTGACGTCGTTCGTTTACGTCGGGCACGCTACCCAGGTGCGGGTGCAGCTCGACGGCGGACCCGCCGTCGTCGCGCTCGTTCCGGAAAAGCTGCCCGGCAGCGACACCGATCTGGTAAACGGGCCCGTCACAGTCAGCTGGGACGACGACGCCGTCGTTTGGCTTCCGGTCCCCGGCACTACCTGACGCCGGGCCATGCCGGGCGGGGTTGCCGTCCGTGCCGCGGCGCAGCGTTCCAGTCCAGAGTTTTTCTCCACAGCGAAAGGTACGGATCATGGCACCAAGAACTAAGGCCTCCCTCGTAGTCGGGGTGGTTGCGGCCGCAGCCCTCGCGCTGTCGGCCTGCGGAACCAGCGGCGGATCGGGTTCTGCACAGTCGGCGCAGCCGGTCAAAACCGAGATCGGCACCGGTGAAGGCCAGGTGTCCATCCTCGGATGGCCCGGCTACGTCGAGGATGGCAGCAACGACCCGGCCGTCGACTGGGTGCATCCGTTCGAACAGGAAACCCAGTGCAAGGTCAGCTTCAAGCCGTTCGGCACCTCGGACGAGGCCGTGACGCTCATGCGCACGGGACAGTACGACGTTATCTCGGCCTCCGGGGATGCGTCGCTGCGCCTGATCGCCGGCCAGGACGTGCAACCGGTCAACATGAGCCTGCTGAAGAACTACCCGGACATCTACCCGTTCCTGAAGGACAAAGCCTGGAACACCGTCAACGGCGTCAACTACGGAATGCCCCACGGCTGGGGCGCCAACCTGCTGATGTACTCCACGGACAAGGTCGCCCCGGCCCCCGCCTCCTGGAGCGCTGTGTTTGACGACGCCGCCAAGAACACCGGCAAGGTCACGGCCTACGACTCGCCCATCTACATCGCCGATGCCGCCATGTACCTCATGGCCCATAAGCCGGACCTCGGCATCAAGAACCCCTATGCCCTCGACAAGGACCAGCTGGCCGCGGCCGTCGACCTGCTCAAGCAGCAGCGCACCCACATCGGCGAGTACTGGAGCGACGTCGTCAAGGAGGTCCAGGCCTTCACGTCCGGGAGCACCGTGGTCGGCACCACCTGGCAGGTGGGGGCCAACATCGCGACGGCAGACGGCGCCAAGGTCGCAACCCTCGTCCCGGACGAGGGCGCCACCGGCTGGTCGGACACCTGGATGATCGGCTCCAAGACCAAGAACCCGAACTGCGCCTACAAGTGGCTCGACTACATCGCCAGCCCCAAGCCGAACGCCCAGGTGGCGGAGTACTTTGGCGAATCGCCGGCCAACGCGAAAGCCTGCGAGCTGACCAAGGATCCCAACCACTGCCAGACGTACCACTCAGGTGATGCGGCCTACGCCGACAGGATCTGGTTCTGGACCACACCGGTGGCCGAGTGCCTCGATGGCCGCAAGGACGTCAAGTGCACCGACTATTCGGAATGGACCAAGGCCTGGACGGAAATCAAGGGCTGATTCCGGCTCTGCCGCACCAAACCCTTACGAACGAGCCGGCCCCGGGGGCCGGCAGAGATTAAGGCGAGATGGCACTTCATACGCAACAGCTGCCGCCCGGGGCGCCCGGTGATGCCGGGGCCGTGCCACGGGCGAAAACCAACGCCTTTTCGGCGTTGCTGCACCGCTCGCCCCGGCTGAGGCTGGCGGCCCTGCTCACCGCCCCGGCGGGCTGGCTGGTTCTGGTGTACATCGCCGCTTTGGCGGCACTGCTCATCACCGCGTTCTGGACCGTGGATACCTTCACCGGGGAGGTGTCCACGGTCTGGACCACGGAAAACATCGTCACGGTCCTGACCGATCCGGTGTATCAGCGGATCACCCTGCGGACATTGTGGATCGCCGTGGCGGTCACCGTGATTGACATGATCCTGGCACTGCCCATCGCGTTCTTCATCGCCAAGGTCGCTCCCGCCCGCTGGGAGAAACTGCTCGTGGTGGCCGTGCTGATGCCGCTGTGGGCAAGCTACCTGGTCAAGGCCTACGCCTGGCGGAATGTCCTGTCCGAGGGTGGGCTGCTGGAGTGGCTGGGGACCCCGATCGGCCTGTCCTCGCCGGGCTACGGCGAAACCGCCGTCATCCTGACCCTGTCCTACATCTGGCTGCCGTACATGATCCTGCCGATCTACGCGGGCTTTGACCGGGTGCCCGACTCCCTGCTGGAGGCCTCCGGGGATCTGGGCGCGAAGCCGCTCACCACCATGCGCCTGGTCATGCTTCCGCTGCTGGTCCCCTCCATCATCGCGGGCACGATCTTCACGTTCTCCCTGTCGCTGGGCGACTACATCACTGCGCAGATCGTCGGCGGGACCACCCAGATGCTGGGCACCGTGATTTACGCCAACGTCGGAGCGGCCAACAATCTGCCGTTCGCCGCCGCGGTGTCGCTGGTGCCGATCGCCATCATCATGTTCTACCTTTTCGTCGTCCGCCGCACCGGCGCCCTGAACAGCCTGTAGTGCGAGGAGCATCATGAGACTTTCCCGTAGCGCCAAGGTGGTCCTGGGCATTGTCACGGCGCTGGTGTTTTTGTTCATCTACACACCGCTGCTGCTGGTGGTGGTGAACTCGTTCAACGCAGACCGGACTTTCGGCTGGCCGCCCAAGGGCTTCACGCTGGAATGGTGGGGCAAGGCCTTTGACTCGCCCGGCGTCAGGGAGGCCGTCGTGTCCTCCCTGTGGGTGGCAGTCGTATCGACCATCATTTCGCTGGTGCTGGGGACGCTGCTGGCGATCTCATTGCAGCGCTATGAGTTCTTCGGCCGTGACGTCATCAACCTCCTGGTCATCCTGCCCATCGCGTTGCCCGGGGTTGTCACGGGCATCGCGCTGAACAACATGTTCACCACGATCCTGGGCGTCCCGCTGAGCCTGTGGACGGTGGTGATCGCCCACGCCACGTTCTGCATGGTGACGGTGTTCAATAACGCCATTGCTCGGCTCCGCCGCACCAGCGCCGGCCTCGAGGAAGCCTCCGCCGACCTCGGCGCCGGTGTTTTCACCACATTTGGCTTGGTGACCTTCCCGCAGCTCCGCTCCGCCCTGCTGGCCGGCGGCCTGCTGGCCTTCGCGCTGAGCTTCGACGAGATCATCGTTACCACGTTCACGATCGGGGCCGGCGAGACCACGCTGCCGATCTGGATCCTGCAGAACCTCTTCCGTCCGAACCAGGCGCCCGTGGTCAATGTCGTGGCGGTCGTGCTGATCGTGGTCTCGATCGTCCCGATCTGGCTCGCGCAGCGGCTGTCCGGGGACTCGGTGCGTGTCGGCGGCGCCCGGGTGTAGGCGGACAGCGCTATACGGTGCCGGGTTCCGCAGGGTCGATCGAGATGACAGCCAGGAATCCGCGGCCCACGATTTCCGGTGTCGCGGTATCGGCGCCGACGATGGCGTCGTAACGGTTCAGCTCAAGTCGCTCCGGCTCCGGGGCGGCGACGGCGGCCGGACCGGTGGGAGTGCCGCCTGCAGTCCCGGGGCTGACGGTTCCCTGCCCCTGCAGGAGGATGCCGAGTTGGCCTGCGAACACCGGATGGGCACGCTTCTTGGACAGCTCGACGATTGAGGTGTAGCCCTTGAAGGCGCCGTTGCGGGTGATGACGTTCAGATCCCGGATGTCGCCGGTGGGCAGTGCCCCCGCCGAGTCCGCGTCGCCGGAGAACCGGAACGGCCGGTACTTCTCCAGCGGATGTTCGGCCCCGTCCACGCTCAGCAGCAGCAAGTCGCCGTCAATCACTGTCAGTACACGGTCCATCCCGGCGTAGGCGGAGAAGGGGCCCGCCTTGGAGACTTCGGCAATGCTGACGCGCCAGTCCCAGGCGCTGTCCTGCCCTGTATCTTGCGGGGCGTTCCGCAGGGACGGGGTCCTTGGATGGCGCGCCACTTCGCGCGTCACCCCGCCGCCGTTGCGCCAGGGGTGGGCTTTGAGCTCGGCATAGCGGATGATCTCCATGGCCTCAGCCTATCGGCCCGTTTCCGGGGACGGCGCTCGCGCCGACGCGCCGGCGGGGACTGCGCACGCCCGTGCCGACGCAAAGTCGGCGGCCGGGGCCCGGCCTTGCTAACGTCGGAGGCAGGAAGCGCCCAGAAGGAGCCCGAATGTTTGTCAAAGTGTGCGGCCTGAGCACCCCGGATGCGGTCCGCGTCGCGGCAGGCGCCGGCGCGGACGCCGTCGGCTTCGTCCTGACCCGCAGCCCCCGGGAGGTCACGCCGGAACAGGTCAGGAACCTCCTCGCCCACGTCCCGGACGGGGTGCCCGCGGTGGGGGTGTTCCGGCACGAACCGGCCGCCGACGCCGTCGCCGTCGCCCGTGAGGCGGGCCTGGTCTGGGTCCAGCTCCACGGGGACCGCTCACCCGCCGACGTCCGGACAGTGCACGACGCCGGGATGAAACTGATCAGGGCCGTCACCATGGCCGCCGCGCCGGAGGCCTTCAGCGACTGGGGCGAGGATTTGCTCCTGATCGACGCCGCCGTGCCAGGCTCAGGCGAGGCCTGGGACTACGGCTCGGTCCGGGCCAAGGCCCTGACCGGACGCAAGTGGCTGCTCGCCGGCGGTCTCGATCCCGCCAACGTGGCCCGGGCAGCGGCGGAGGCCGGGGCGTGGGGTGTCGATGTGTCCTCCGGCGTCGAGTCGGCGCGCGGCATCAAGGACTTGGCCAAGATCGGGGATTTCGTGCGGGCGGCCAAGGCGCCTGAATGAGGCTGGGCCGCCCGCGGACCATCTGAGGGGCTAGGAGCGTTTGATGACGACGTCATCGATGTATTCGTCGCCCTTTTGCCGGTTGTGCTCGGCCCCGAGCTGTACTTTGCTTAGGCTGCTCCCGAGCATTTGGACGCTCGAGCTGCTGTAGCGCTGCACGCCGTCGAACCATACCTGGATTGTTGACGAATTGCCGTTGGCGGTCACCCGCATGGACACATGGTGCCAGGCGCTCAGAGAGATGCTGCTGGAGATCAGCTTCGTGTAGACAAAGCTGCCACTCGGTGACGTGACCCGGAGCCACAGCTGCCCGTTGCTGTTGTAGCGGTAGATGTCCGCGACTCGGGTGGAGCCGGAGAAGAAACGGAAGTACGGGACGTCATTGCCGGAAACGCCGGCAACAGTGATATTGAACCAGCCGTCTGCGTACGAGGTCTTGGTCCCCGAGGAAAACGAAGGCGAGGAGAGGTTTGCGAGCGAGCCGGAATCGGTGGTCACGTGCAGCTTGGTCGCATGCGTCCCGGTGTGGGGCCGCGAAGTGGACATCGTTGCGGTGCCGGTGCCGGACACTTTGGGGACGAGGCCGCAAAAGCCGCCCGCCTCAAAACTGGTGGCGAGCACAACGGTGCCCGGATAGGAATTTGTCGGTGCCGGGCTGCAGGTTGCGGCGGTGGCAGCCTGGGCGGAACCGAAGACAAGGGAACCGGCTACGAGCATTCCGAGCGTCCCAACCATGCTGAGTGTTCTAAGTTTTCTCATTGAAAATACTTTCCGTGATTGGTTCGACTTGTTGGTGTCCGCCCGGTGCCGCGGCACCGGGCGGACGGTTTCTGTCATGCCAGCTGCGCCAGATGCACCAATTGCATGACCACCGCGACGCCGACTATGGCCAGCAGGGCTGCCGTGGTGATCACCACGGCGCGCGGGAGTGCCTTGTCCGGCTGCAACACGCGAAGCACATCGCAGCTCACGAGGGCCGTCATGGTGGCCAGTCCTGTCAGGAAGATGATCATTTCGCACGCACCAGGGCACGCTTTGGCCGCTTGAGCTCAAGACCCAGGAATACTAGGGTCAGGGCCGACAGGAGGCATACGGCCGCCGGCGGTGACCAGAGACGTGCGTAGATCATCGCCGTCGCCACGAGGGTGGACATCGCGAGGCTGAAGGCGATTGCGATGGCGATGCTGAGGGGAAGCGCACCAGTTGCCTGGGCTGAGCGCGGGGGGTCGAAGCGGAGGAGCAGCACCAGCGCCGTTCCAGGCCCGGCCAGCATCAGCAGGCCTATCACCGCCAGGCGCAGGCCCTCGGGGCCGACAAACGAGAGCGGTATGGCTGCTACGGCGACGGCTGCCGTCGCATAGCTCACGTAGCTGCGTTCAGTTGCCATTGCTAACTCCTTCGATGTGAAAAATCACGCCGCCTGCGTTTTCAAAAACCTTTGTCCAGCCCGGACTCGTGGCGCATGTGGCGGTAAAACGTTGAAGGTCGCCGGTGGGAGTCGAACCGCGAAGTTCGGCTGCCTCCTGCTGGCTTTCGGTAACGATGAGGTACGCGCCCGCTTTGTGGGCGATCTGGTTGGCCGCGTCACAACTGAGCGGCGCGGCGTTGGGAATGGGCTCGGCAGCAACGAGCGCCCGGTAGTCGTAGTCCGCGTAGTGCTGGTATCTCCACGGGGTGTTGCGAACTGCCTCAATGAGGACGGAACCGGTGGGCGCTGTCGCATAGAGGTGGTTCACTAAGGCGATTTCGTCGTCGTTGAAGCTTTCCATGCCGTCATTTCCGTAACGGGAGACGACAGTGGCTGTAGCGAGCACCGCGCCCATCAGCAGCAGCGCAAGGGCCCGGCGCAGGCTCAGCCCCGCGGCACTGTCTGACATCAGTGGCAGCACCGCCAGGCAGACGGCGAACGGAAGGCTGAAGAGATACAGGCGCAGAAGCAGTTCACCGCCATAGGGCTGGAGGGGAATGAGGACCAGCGGCGCCAGCGCCGCGGCCGCGGCCGCCAGCCACGGTGCCTTCCGCCGGTAGCCCACTATGGCGCCGGCAACGGCGAGCACCCAGACCAGCGCAACCTCGGCCATGCGCGTGTAGACCACGAACATGTGGGCGTCGCTGCCTGAGACCCTGCTGCTCAGCGCGCCGAGGCTGTTCGCACCGATGTCACCGAGCGAGCCGAGCAGCTGGCCGAAATGCCCCTCCACGAATGTGGAAGCCGCAAAGAGCAGCCAGCCGACGGGCAGGACCACGGCCAGGACCGGCAAGAAGCGCAGCCGGAGACGTCCGGTCAGCAGGAGCGCGGCCAGGATGGGGATCGCGGCGAAGGGGCTGAGCTGGTGTGAAGCCGTCATGGCAAGCAGGATCAGTGCGCAGACCACCACGAGAATCGCCGTGTCCGCCCGGTGAGGTTCCGCGGCGCCATACCGCGGGACCGAGCTGTCCAGTTTGCTGACACTGCGGGCAAGCCACCGGGAGAAGCGGGTGCGCTCCGTGGGCCAGGCCCAACCGCCGAAGACGCTGAGCAGGCAGGCAATCAGTGTGAGCAGGAGGAGGAACGAATAGGCCTGTGGTGACAGGTAGTCCTGTCCAATCCAGCTGGCCACGTAAAAGATCCAGACAGCCGCCCAGGCCTGGCGCGGATTTGCCGTCAACCGCCGGGCCAGGGCCAGCAGTGGTGCGAGCAGGAGGATGTTGATGCCCACCGGCGCCCACGTTGCGATCCCGAAAAGATCCTTGGCGCCCGTCGCCCCGGAGAGCATTCCCAGCACGTTGAAGAATCCTGGCCAGTTGAAGTAGGCGTCCAGGGTCGGATCCAGCTGGCCCGTTTGGCTAATGGTGTCCGCAATGCCCAGATGCCGGAAGCTGGCCTCGAGCCGGGGCAGGCCATGAATGATGGGGTCAGCACCGTCGAGGAGAACCACTGTGACCAGGAGCTGCCAGGTCAGAAGCGCCGGAACCAGACGTCGGAGGCTCAGCGACGCCACAAATCCGGCGAGGCTGAGCGCGAGCGCAACGAAATAGGCCGGCGGGAGGGCATCAATCAGCCCGGCCCCGCCGATCTGAAAAGGATTGACCTGGTTCATGCTCCACACGCCGAGGGCGAGCGCGGCCGCGGCTGCCGCGGCCAGGGCACCGATGTGCCACGACGGGGTGAGTCCGAGGTTGCGGTGGGTGGGCGGCTTAGCACCGCCGACGTGCGCATGCGCCTCATGCCGGTGGGCGGTGCCCACAGGGAGGCTTGTTGCCGTTTCGTGTGTCATCATTTCTCGATTCAGGTCGGCTGGTGGCGCGCCGCTGAAGGAATCTCGCCTGCGGTGGAGGCGGGCTTCATCCGGGTCAGGGTGATCAGGCGCCAGGTGGCCATCAGGCAAGCAGCCGCTTGGGCAACGGCCCATAGGACTGAGACCCCGGTGAGGCCATATTGCTGCGCCACTGCCGCGGCGGGTGCCACGACCAGGATGGCGGCCAGAGTGGCGACTATCGTGGATTCGAAAAGCCGCCCTTGGGCCCGGCACAGCCCGTAGTAGACCTGGGTCACGCAACTCAGGAGGAGTGCCGGGACGAGTACAGGAATGAGGACCCACGCGGACGCGTAATCCGGTCCGAGGAAGCCCAGAAGCAGGGGGCCGGCCAGCAGCAGTATCAGCCCGGCCACGAGAGTCAGCATAAAGCTGGCCCGTAACGCTGAGGCGAGGAGGCCCGGCCGCGCCCGTGAACCCGCGAGGGCCGTTTGCAGGGTAAACCCGGCGGACTGCGGCACGAAGAACACTGCCGAGGCCATCATCCAGACCACATACCAGGCGGCAGTCGACGCCGGGCCCAGGGTAGCTGCAACGATGAGCGGGAGCAGGTAGCCGGGCGCGCGGTCGGCGAGCGTGAGGGCGTGGTTGGGAAGCCCCGGCTTCAGGAGATTGAGGGCCGGCCGAGGCCGGAAGCCGTGCTTCCAGTCCGGGGACACGTGGGCACGGGCGAGCTGGCGCAGCCCTACGAGGACACTGGCCAGGGCGCCGGCGGCGACGGCGCCCACAATCACCGCCAGGTCACGGAGCCCGGCGGCCAGCGCGGCGGCCAGGAAGAGGAGCTGGACGAGGGACTGTGCGAGGCTTCTGACCAGCGTGCGGTCGGCCCGTTCCTGGGCTACGCCCACGTGGTCCAGCTGGTAGGCGGTGGCGGCGAGCAGTGCCGTGGCCAGGAAAAGAATGGTGACCAGGGGGTCGGCCCAGGCCTCGCCCACGCCTGTGCCGAGCCACGAGGTGACGGCAACCAGCAGGCCAGCGCCCAGCAGGGAGCAGGTTGCCACGGTAAGCAGGCCGGTGGCGATGAGGCGCCGGCCGCCGTCAGTTTCCGCGGGCAGCAGCGTCAGCGTGGCAGGCCCGACGCCGAGCATCCCCAGCTGCACGGTCAGGAGCGCGGCTGCGACCACCGCGGACCCCAGGCCTATTTGCTCCGGCGGGAGCACGAGGGCCGCGAGTGCCCAGAACAGGAAGCCCGTCACCATGGGGGCAATCCTCGCGGCGGCCAGCCAGGCCGCGTTCCCGCCGACCGAGATCGGTTTGTGGGCCGGCCGCAGGAGCTCGCCGGCCATGGCGCGGTAGTTGTAGAGCAGGAAGCCCATCCAGTACGGCAGGAAGCGGGGTGCCCGGACCAGGGACATGCCGACCCCCCGCACGGTGGCCAGCAGTGGCAGCATCACGAGCCAGCCGGCGCGGCCCGTGTGCTTGCGGACGGTCCGGGCCATCCCGGCCCCGTCCTGGAGCCATTGGTCGCGGGCGTAGTCGAACGTGTCGTCAAACCGGTGCCTGACCACCACGGAGTCGGAGACGCCGAGCTTGAACCCGGCCTGCTCCAGCCGGATTCTCAGCTCCACATCCTCCCCGGAGCGGAAGTCGTCGTCGAACCCGACGTCGAGCAGCACGTCGCGGCGCATCAGCGTGGCGCTGACGCCAAACCACTTGCGCACCCGGCTGTGGTTGTGGTGCCAGGCCAGCGCAGCCCCCCAATAGCCGGGGCCGTCGGCTTCGCTGGCCAGCCCGAATTGCAGGCCGTCGTAGCCGCCGGCCTCGAATTCGGTCAGCAGCCGGGACAGGCTCTTCGGCGGAAGGACGACGTCGGCGTCGATCAGGGCGACAACGTCGCCGGTGGCACTGCGGGCGCCGAGCATCCGTGCGGCAGGCAGGCCGCGTCCTTCATCGGAGATGACAGTCGCCCCGCAGTCGCGGGCGATTTCGACAGTGTCATCCGTCGAGCAGCCATCGACCACGATCATTTCGTACGGGTGTTGGCTGCGGATCGACTCCAGGCACTCGCCCAGCCAGGCTGCGGCATTGCGCGCCGGAACAACAACCGACACCTTCAGATCGCTCACGTGGCCTCGCCTCACTCATCCAGTTTTGAACGAACCAGATTCGCGATGAAGTCAGAGGCCTGGTCCGCTGACCAAGCGGCGGGAAGCCGGAGCAGCCAGCAGGGAACGTCCTCCAGGGCCCGGCGCACCACGGCCGCCTTCTGGCCAAAATGCTCCTCCAGCGGGACCAGGCTGGTGGCGCCGAGGGCCTCGACAAGGCGCCGCGAGACCATGGGCAGTTCCGAATGGAAGTTGCCGACGACCCGGGAGGTCATCCACTCGGCGCTGCGTGCTTCCAGCCGCGCGTCCGCGCCGTCGAAGCGCTCGAGGAAGATGGCCAGCTGTGCCGGCGCCGCGGACGAGATCCGTTGCGCCCCGAAAACATGCTCCGGCTGCACCATGCGGTGTTCGGGGGACCAGCGCCGGGTGAATGCGGCTGTTTTCGGATAGCGGACAATGACCGGATGGACCGCCGTGGCCAGATGGGCGACAGGAGTCGTCAGCCATCCGGGGGCCAGGGGCTTGCGGGTTCCCCGGAACATGTCCGGGTAGATGGCGCGGTGGTGGGGTTTGATGAACATCGGTTTGGCGTAGCCCATGAGCATTCCGCCGGCGCCCATGAAGGCCCAGTCGTCGGCCATGAACCGCACGTCGGGCATGGCCACCAGCTTCGCCACCGTACTGGTCTTTCCAACACCTCCCCAGGCCGGCAGGAGAACCCCGGAGCCGCGGAAGTCCACCACGGCAGCATGGATCATGGCCGTCTCCTCCTGGACACACAGCCGGTCCAGCAGCGGAATCACAGAGGTCAGGAGCTCACCGGCGCCTTCGATCCGGTACCCGTCCTTTGTTTCGATGATCTGGACGCGGTCCGCCGGAATATAGAGGGACTCCCCGGTGAACCGGTAGGCATCCTCCGCGTGCGACTGGCTGGAAACCGGCGATATCCTGGCGCCGATGGTGATCCGCCGCGGCGCGGTGGAATTCCCCAGGAACGGGGCGAGCATATCCCGCAGTTGCGGTTCCCCTGGTGTGCCCGCCTCCACGTCGATGCCCACGATCCCGTGGACATCGAAGGAGGCTCCGGCAGAGGCGCCAATGGGCTGTTTCACGTCGCGCTCAGGTTGGCTCATGATCCAAGCTTTCTGGGGTCGGGTTCCTGCGGTCAGGTGGTTCCGGGTGCAGGGCCTGCACCCGGCGGTCTACGGGGAAGGGCGCAGCGCGGTTCATTTGACTTCCCGCCACGGCTCTTCCGGCGTCACAACAGCCGCTTTGACCGGCGACGGCGCCGCAGGCAGCCGGCGGCCGCGCACATAGCCGGTCGCGGTGGCCGCGAGCACGGCGATGATGGCCGCTGCCCGGCCGAGCCCGGCACGGTCCCCGCCGCCGAGCCAGCCGCGGATTCCGGCGAATACTGCACGAGGCAGGACCTGCCGGACATAGCGCCGTTCGGGACCAAGTGCCCGTTTGTGGCCGACCACCCTGCTGACCTGCGCCTTGGAAATCCCTTCGCCCCAGGAACGGGCCAGCATGTAGCGCAAGGTGCCGCGCTCGGCCGGAACGTGGTGGTGCACCAGGGCCGCGGGCTCATAGACCACCCGGGATCCGGGAGCTCCGATCACCGCGCGGATGCACAGTTCGGTCTCTTCGCAGCCCAGCGGGACGGCGTCCTGACGGCCCAGGGTTGTGTTGAAACCGCCGACCCGTTCCAGGACGCTGGCGCGGAAGGACATGTTCGCGCCAATGACGTTGCGGACCTCGGCGGCGACTTTGGGCATTCCCCGGTAAGTGCAGCCGACAATCCAGTCGAGCTCGTTGGCGAAGTAGCCCGGCCGTCCGGCTTCCCAGAGCGGTTCCACCCGGCCGCCGACCGCCAGAACGTCGGGATCGTCGTACATCGCCGCGAGCCGTTCGAGCCAGTCCGGCTCGGCTTCGGCGTCGTCATCGAGGAAGGCCACGATCTCGGCCTTAGCGATGCCTGCTCCGGTGTTGCGGGCGCCCGAGAGACCCTTGGGTCCGGCGTTCTCGATAATTACGGCATCCGGGACGGTAAAGATCAGGCGCTTGTACAAGTCCACGTTGTAGTCCACGACGACGATCGTCTGCTTGGGTGGGAAGGTCTGGGTGCGGACGGAGTCCAGGGCGCCGATCAGCTGGTCCCACCGGTCCTCCGAGTAGGAGCAAATGACCACGGATACTTCCGGAAGGCTGGAGTTCTCGGACATCCTATTCGCCTGCCCGTACGCCCAGGACGCTGCTGGGATCGGTGGGAACGTGCGGGAAGACCTCGTTGGGGTACTTGTACTTGACCCGACGCAGGGCCTCGGGGCGGGCGCCGGCGGTCGGGGCTTCCCAGCTCACGCGCTCGCGGGCCAGGGTGCGGAGGACCCGCCAGCCGTCCCGGAAGGTATGCAGGTTTGACTGCCCCGAGATGCGGGACAGTTCGTGGCTGGGCACCTCGGCAATGCGCAGGCCCGCCCTTGAGGCCCGCACAATCAGTTCAGTTTCGATCTCGAACCCGTCCGACTCCAGCTCCAGAATGTCAACGCATTCGCGGCGCAGGGCGATGTAGCCGTAGCAAAGGTCCGAGTAGTCGCTGTGGAGGACAGTGTTGGCGAGCCGGGTGAGCATCTTGTTTCCGCCGCTACGCAGCCATGTGAGATCGTCTGAGCCGCCGCCCGTCACATAGCGGGAGCCTTTGACGAAGTCGTATTCGTGCTGGAGCGGAGTCACCAGCCAGCCGATCTCCTGGGGGTCCATACTGCCGTCCCCGTCGAGCATGACGATGATGTCGCCGGAGGCTGCGGCGAATCCGGCCCGCACGGCGTTTCCTTTGCCAGGGCGGGGCTCTGCCACCACCACGACGTCCAGGCGCAAGGCCCGGGCCACCTCCACTGTGCCGTCCAGGGAACGGCCGTCAACAATTACCACCTCATCCACATAGGAGGGCATACGCCGCAGCACCCACGGCAGGTTCATTGCCTCGTTCAAAGTGGGGATCACCACGCTGACCGAGGGATTTGCCGGCGGGGGCGTCGTTTGGGGGCGCACGTTCGGCTTGAGATTCGGGATGGACACTGGCCTCACCACTCAATGACGTATTCTGCTCGTCGCAACTACAGCGCTTTCCGACTCCTCCGACCGGAAAATAGACCCAATGCTTACGCTGTTCGGTTGTCGACAACTTAGTGATATACCCCAGGGTTAAAGTTTGGTTTCGCCACCTTGCATTAACCTTGGATTAACTGGAACTTTCAACCAAATTTGAGGCACAACTGTTGATGGGCGGTTGCCTCCATGCGACACTGGCTCGATGCGGACACCCGTTCATTGGGGGCGCGTGCCGGCAGGACGCCGGCGTCTCCTGACCTTCAGGACCATGGCGGTTCCCGCCATGGTCCTGGTCATGGCCCTGGCGGCGTGCGGCACGGATGCCGCTCCACAGGGCGAGCGGCCGCTGTTCACGTCCATTTCGGCGTCGCCGGCGGCTCCGCCGACCGACGCCGGAACAGGAGGGGCACAGCCCGGGCTCCAGTCGGTGGCGCCGACCGAGCCGCCGGCAGGTGGCACCGCCACTGCCGCCCCTGCGACTGGGGGCGCGCCGGCGTCCCGGCCTGCCCGGACATCGGCACCGCCTCCGGACCGGACCACTGACACGGCCATGTCGGGGGATCTGCCCGGATGGAGGAACGTCTTTGTGGAGGACTTCTCCGGCGGTGACGTCCCCCTGGGCTCCTTTCCCGGGCCGCTTTACCGGGACCGGTGGAGTGCCGGATACAAAGACGGAACACCGGATACGGACGGACAGGTCAGCGGCGGAAAATCGGGCTACTATCCCTCGAAAGTCCTGAGCGTCAAAAACGGCGTTCTGGACTGGTTCATGCATTCGGAAAACGGTGTCTTCATGGGTGCCGCGCCCACGCCCAAATTTCCGAATGCCAGCAAAAATCCCCCGAGGGCCAACAGCATGCTGTACGGCCGCTACTCAGTCCGGTACAGGGGGGATGCCATGCCTGGCTTCAAGACGGCGTGGCTCCTGTGGCCGGATAGTGGCATCTGGCCGCGGGACGGGGAGATAGATTTCCCAGAAGGCGACCTCGGAGCAATCCTGACGGCAGCTGCCCATTTCATGTCCTTGGATCCAAAGCGCTTTGAACAGTTCTTTTCCAATAAAGTTTCCACAGACTGGCATGTTGCCACGACAGAGTGGACCCCCGGTCGCGTTGAGTTCTTCATTGACGGACGATCCATCGGCGCGAGCACAACGGACGTGCCCTCGACGCCCATGCATTTCATCCTGCAGACCGAATCGTGCCTGCCTCTGTGTCCGGCTCCGGAAACCCAGGGCCACGTCTACCTGGACTGGGTCAGCATCTGGGTGCCGGCCTGAGCCCTCTCGGGGCGCGTCCGACGGCTTACCGGCGGCCCACCCGCCGCCGCACACCTGAGCCCTAATGCCGCAGCAGATTACCGGCGGAGGGTGAAGGAATCCGAGAAGCTGTAGCCGTCGGCGGGAATGAACCGGGCGGCAAGTTCATCCGCCGTCGCCATGACGTCCAGGGTCCCAAAGGCCGGGTCCTGGTTCTTTCCGGATGTGCTGGCGAAGTAGCGCATCTCCGGGTCCTCGGATCGGACGTTGTAGAGTCCGACGCCGCCAACGCCGACGGTGGCGAACACGGTCCCCGAGCCCTGGGCCATGGCGTCATCGGTATCGGCCAGGCATGCGGAGGCGAAGGTCGCGGGAACGAGTTCCGCGCAGCCTCCGCCCGTGGCCAGTTGATGCGTCCGCTGATAGACGTGGTCGTGGCCGGACAGGACCAGGTCCACCTGCTTTTCGATCAGCATGTTCGTAAAGTCCTGCCCCGCCTGGCAGTCGTAGTTGCCGACGCTCAGGCACGGGGTATGCATGCCCACCACCGTCCAGGGGATGTTCTGCGATTTGGCCTCGTCGATGGCGTCCGCGGTCCAGCGCCAGCGTTCGCTGTCCCTTGAGTAGTCCAGCGGCTCCCCGCCCCGGAAATCGATGCCGGGGGAAACCATGATGAAGCGGACAACCGGATTCTGCTCGGGGACATCGAGGCGCCATTGGACGCCGTATTCGCCCTGGAGGCCGGGCATCCTGTTGGGCAGGCACTGGACATACTTCTCGATGTCGCCATCCCGGCCGTCACTCTCGTGGTTTCCGGTCACCAACTGGTACGGGAAGTTCTCGCCGAGACGGGCGGTGACCATGTCGCAGAACTCCTGTTCGAGCCCGGCCTTGTATGCGAAGTCGCCCAGAGCCAGGTTCAGGTGGGGCTTGAGGCCGGCAACGGCGTCGAGCACTTTCTTGGCGCCCGAGCCTATGCCGATGTCACCCTGGGCGGTGAAATGCACGGGCGCGCCGGCCGACGGCGCGGCAGACGACGACGGCGGTGCGGTGGACGGCGATGGGGGCGACGGCGCGGGGGACGACGGCGTGCCGGGGCTCGGGCGCGGTGCGGGTTCCGGCGGCCCGGGCTGGCAGGCGGAAAGCAACAGACCCAGGCTCAGCAAGCAAGCGCCGATACCCGCCTTGCCATGTTTCCCCAGGGACCTGGCCACGATTCCTCACATCATTTGGTTGATCAGGACTGTGTAAATAGTTCTGCGAAATTCGGTGATTGGCCGGCATTTATAGGCCAGAGTAACCCGGCCGTGGAGCGAAGGCCAGAGAAGGCGTCCGGCCCCGGATCGCTGGACCCGCCGTCGGAAATCCCGCCGCCGACGCGCGACGCCGCCGCCGGGGTGGCCGCTGGCGTGTCGCGTGCCGCGTGTCCCGCGTCAGGGCCGGTGGGACCTAGCCCGGGACGGGCTTCCTCGTTAGCATGCAGAGTGGGGAATACCCCGACCGCCCCGGCGGGACAGGCCCGCCACCGCTCGAAGGAGACCGTTGTGACTCTGCCCGAAGGTTTGACCCCCGGAGTGTGGACATTGGACATGTCCCACAGCGAAATCGGTTTCAGCGTCCGCCACGCGGGCATCAGCAAGGTCCGCGGCCGGTTCAACGAGGCCTCCGCCGAGGCAAGGGTGCGCGAGTCGCTGGCGGACGCAAGCCTGCACGCCACGGTCAAGACCGCCAGCTTCGATTCGGGCGACGCCAACCGCGACGGCCACGTCCGCGGCCCGGACTTCTTCGACGTTGAGCAGTTCCCCGACATGACTTTTCGGGCCACCGGGATCCGGGGCGAGGGGGAAGACTATGTGCTGACCGGCGAGCTCACAATCCGTGGAGTCACCAAGCCGGTGGAGCTCGAAGTCGAGTACACCGGTGTGGCGGTGGACCCCTTCGGCGCCACCCGGGCCGGATTCAGTGCCGAGGCGGACATCAGCCGGAAGGAATTCGGCCTGACGTGGAACGCCGCCCTTGAAGCGGGCGGCCTGCTGGTCAGCGACAAGGTCAAGATCAACGTTGAGGCCGCCATGGTCAAACAGGCCGATACCTAGGCACCGACGAGGCGGGCCCAACCCGGACGGGCACCCGTGGACCGGGCTCGTGGAAACCTGTCCGGGGTTGGGCTCGAAAGTCAGGGATCTTTCCGGGTAAACCACTGATCCGAATGTCACTCCTACGGGCGAGAATTAATCCATGAAGACACTCCTGAACATCATCTGGCTGCTCTTCGGCGGCCTGTGGCTTGCCCTGGGATATTTCCTGGCCGGCGTCGTCTGCTGCCTGCTGGTCGTCACCATTCCGTGGGGCCTGGCCTCGTTCCGCATCGCATCCTATGCCTTGTGGCCGTTCGGCCGCATGGTGGTGGACAAGCCCGGCGGCAACGGCATATTCACCCTGGTGGGAAATGTCATTTGGCTGCTTGTGGCCGGGATCTGGATCGCGATCGCGCACGTCGTTACGGCCTTCGCCATGGCCATCACGATTATCGGCATTCCGCTGGCGATCGCCAATCTCAAGCTCATACCCATCTCGCTGATGCCGCTCGGCAAACAAATCATCCCGAGCAACACCCCGTATGTGACCGCCTACAGCCCCGGCCGGCGCTAGGCGGCGGCAGCGCAGCCAGCAGGCCGGGGGCACTTCGCCTGTCAGTTCAAGCAATCCGAGGGAGAGGACCATGAGCCAAACGGCAAATGGCGACACGGACCTCATGCTGGTCATTGTCCGCGAGTTCAGGGCGCCGATCCAGGGTGTGTGGTCGGCTTTGACGGACCCGGACCAGGCTCCGCAGTGGTGGGGTCCGCGCGGCTTCCACGTCCCGCGTGAGAGCGTCGACGCGGACCTCGAAATCGGCGGCCTGTACCGCGCCTGCATGATCCAGGACAGTACCGGGCAGCAATTCTGGTGGAGCGGGGTGCATACCGATGTCGAGCCGCCGCACCTGTTCGTGTTCACCCATGCCTGGGACAAGCCGGACGGAACCCGCGGCTTCGAGACCGAGGTGACCATCCGGTTGGAGGAGATCGACGGCGGCACGCAGATGACCTTCACCCAGGGGCCGTTCGACTCCGCGGAAAGCCGCGACCGCCATGGCGAAGGGTGGCGCGAGTCGTTCGACCGGCTGGCGAATCACCTCAGCGTGGCTGCCTGAGCCGCCGGCCGCCGGTGGGAGGCCGGCACACGGCTCACGCGAGTTCGCCCTGCAGGTTCCGGCGGGCCGCGTCCAGCCACAGTGTCCGGCCACGGTCGGTGTGGAAGAGCGGATCGAGCTGCAGCAGCTGGCGGACGACGGCGGCGCGGCCGGCGGCGAAGTCGGCGTCGCCGATGTGGGCGAAATCTTCCCTGACGGCGGCGAGGTAGCGGGCGTAGGCCTCCGGTTCCCCGCCGAGGACGGAGAGGTCGGCGTCGCTGAGCAGGGCGCCGTCGTGGTCTCCGGGCTCCGGACAGTGGTCGGCCGTCAGCAGCACCAGGCGCACCACTTCGTCCACCTCGGCGGCCGGTAGACCGGCATGCCGGAGCCGGTCGTCGGCCAGCCGTGCCGACTCTTCCTCGTCCTGGCCTGCCACGCCGCGGTAGACGGCGTCGTGGAACCAGGCGGCCAGCAGCACGGTGCGGGGCGGATCGGCCGGATCGCACAGCAGGTCCAGGGCTTCCAGCACCGCCAGCAGATGGGTGCGGCCGTGGTACTTCCGGTGTTCCTCGCCCCAGCGGTCCAGCAGGTCCAGGAAGAGGGCGTCGTGGCCCGGCAACGCCTCGTTCCAGCGGTTCAGGAGCGGGACCCGGAGGGCCTTGCCGCGCCGTCGGGCCGGGATCCGCAACCCGCTGGCGATCAACTTTCGGACGAGGACCCGGCCCTCCACAGGAATGGCGCCGGCCGCCACCAGGGCCTCGTACCGGGCCTCGGCGACGTCGTAGTGGTCGCCGTCGAACGCTCGCCCGGGGATGCCGGCGGCTGCGGCGAAGGCGTGCAGTTCCGCGAGCGACGTGTCCGAGACCAGATGGGAAAAGTGGGTTCCGTGGGCAGGCCAGAGCGGCGGATCGACGTAGACGGCCATGGTGGCAGTCTAGCCCCGACCCCGGACACGCGCGGCCCGGCCTGCGGGCACCGGTGCGGGCACCGGCGGGCGCCGCCGTCGGGGTCATGCCGCGACGGCGGGTCGGATGTTCTGGTTCCCGCGGAACACGTTCCCGGGATCAAACTCGCGTTTCACTTCCGCCAGCCGGTTGTAGTTTTCTTCGCCGTAGGCCGCGCGGATCCGGGCCTGGCCTTCGTCGCCAATGAAGTTCAGCCAGACGCCCCCGGTCGCGTAGGGGGAGATGTCCTGGCGGAAGCGTTTGACCCATGCCTTCGCGTCCTGCCCGCCCTGCGGGGTGTCACCCAGGCCGAACGGGTGGCTCACCCAGTTGGCGGTCCGGTTCAGCAGCGGGGTGGCCGCGGCGGCCGGCCCGCTCACCGCCCCGCCCCAATGGGCGATCAATTGCTGGGAGCTTGGTCCCGGGAGGTTCCGGGCCGAGTCGATGATGACGTCCAGGGCGTCGTCGGAGAGTTCGTCGTGGTAGTCGGCACTCCAGTAGTTGTACTTGCCCGGCGGGTCGTCCAGGGAGCACTGGAAGTCTGCGTAGCCGGTGTCTTCCACCAGGTCCACAACAGGGTCCAGTTCCCGGTATGCCCTGGCATGTTCTTTGCCTTCCTCGGCATCCCCGGCGAAGACATACACGACGTACACCGCCATCTTGCCCACCATGGCCGCGGGCACGAAGGGTTCCGCCGGTGCAGTCCCGTAGATGAGGGTGGCGGACTCTTCGTTGGGAGCCGCGGAGGCCAGGTCCCGGTATCCGCGGCTGAGTTCCGGGGCTGCGTCCCCCGGCCACATCAGCACCCCGGCATGCACGCGTGGCCCCAGCTGATGCAGGCCGAACGTAAACGAGGTGGCGACGCCGAAGTTCCCGCCGCCGCCGTGCAGGGCCCAGAAGAGTTCGGGATTCTCCTGGGCGCTGGCCCTCACCTGCTCGCCGGTGGCCGTGACCAGATCCACGGAGACGAGGTCGTCGCAGGCGAAGCCGAAGGCGCGCTCGAGCCAGCCGGACCCGCCCCCGAGCGTGAAACCCGCGAGCCCGGTCGTGGAGACCCGCCCGCCTGTGATGGCGAGGCCGTATTCCTGGGTGGCGCGGTCAAACTCGCCGCAGGTGAGGCCTGCGCCCACCGTGGCAGTGCGGGCCTCCGGGTCCACCCGGACGGACTTCATCGGACGAACGTCGATCACGAGGCCGCCGTCGTTCATGGACATGCCGGCTACGGAATGGCCGCCGGCCCGGACGGCGACTTCGAAGCCGTGTGTCCGCGCGTACGCCAACGCCTCGGCCACCCCTACCGGGTCGGCGCACGGGGCAATGACGGCCGGATGGCGGTCGATCATCGCGTTGAAGAGTCTTCGTGTTTCGTCGTACTCCGGGTGACCCGGCCTGACCCACCTCATGGCAGTGCTCCCTCGGTGACCGCGGCTCCGCCCCACTTTTCGAGCTTACGACTGCACGCCAGTTGTGGCTACGGCTCATTGCTTAGCCAGCCGCGCACCGCCAGGTGTTCTGGCGCGGGCGGCTGTCCGCCGGGTGTCCTGGTGCGGGCGGCTGGCGGGAGTGGACGGTGGGTTAGCCGCGGGCGTCGCGGACCGGGTGCTGGCTGACGATGGAAA
Source organism: Arthrobacter sp. P1_B9 (assembly GCF_056406495.1). Classification (NCBI taxonomy): domain Bacteria; kingdom Bacillati; phylum Actinomycetota; class Actinomycetes; order Micrococcales; family Micrococcaceae; genus Arthrobacter; species Arthrobacter sp. P1_B9. Next base: position 46,773 of record NZ_JBFUAA010000008.1, on the reverse strand, counting down.
CCCGGTTGAACGCGTTCATCGTAATCGCCAGCCAGCTGACGGCGGAAAATTCTTCGGCAGTCAGGTGCCGCCTGGCCTGTGCGCCTTCGTGGTCGCGGGTATGGGCGTCAGAGATGGTGGTGATGGCCTCGGCCAGCGTCAGGGCTGCGCGTTCCTTTTCGGAGAACAGAGAGGTGTCGCGCCATGCGGGGAGAACGGCCAGGCGCTGGGCCGACTCGCCGTTCTTGACGGCATCGCCCACGTGCATGTCCAGGCAAAAGGCGCAGCCGTTGATCTGCGAAATGCGGACATTGAGCAACTCAATGAGTGTGTCGTCCAGCCCGGCCTCGGTGGCGGCTTCCTTGGCTTTCAGGCCCAGCCCGTTGAGTGCGCGCCAGGCAGCGGGGTGCGCCTTGTCAAGGAATATGCTCCGGTGCCCGGGATCCTGCGGTGCCGTCGTGTCATTCATGGATTCCACAATACCGACGGGCCTCGGCACGGCCCGGAGCGGCGTGTGACAATTTTGTCAAACCTGTGACAAGCTTTGGGGGTGGGAGTGTTTGGTTCGGCGGCCGGCTCCTTGGGGGACCCGGCCGCCGGACCGCTCCTTCTGAGCCGGGCCTCCCCGGGCAGCTACTTTCGAGCCGGGCCAGACTTCGCACCGCCGAGCTCCGCTAGGCCGGGCTTCACGAGCCGGGCCGCATTAACCGGGCCACATTAACCCGGCGACTCCTTCTGAGCCGCTCCTTCCGAGTCGCGCCTTCCTAGCGGCGCCTTCCGGGCCGGTCCAGGCTTCGCGCCGCCGAGCTCCGCCAGGCCGGGCTTCACGAGTTGATTTTCGTCAGTTCCCGCTGGGGGACATGTCCAGTTTTCAGCCAATCGTGCGGCCGCGGGAGGACATGTCCAGTGGCCACGTCCGGCAGCGGGGCACATGTCCACTCTTCAGGTCCGGGGATGGGCACAAAGGGCGCATGTCCAATGGCACAGGGCGGCGGAGGGCACGTCCGGTGGTCACACGTGGCAGCGATGGGCATGTCCATTTTTTGGGCAATTTTGCGGAGCGGGGGAGGGCATGTCCCTTGGTCACGCCGGGCAGCGGAGGACATGTCCAGTCTTCAGGTCCGGGGATGGGCACAAAGGGAGTATGTCCACTGGCGCGGGCCAAGGAGGACATGTCCCGCGGACTCACAGGTGAGCAGGAGCAGCGCCAGCAGCAGGGGAAGCCGCCGAAGCCGCGCGGGCCAGTTCCGCCCCCGCCGCCTGCATGGCTGCCGGATCTCCGGCCACGATGATGCGGGCAAAGCTGTCTGCGTAGTCGCCAAGGTCCGGATCCACCGATCCCACCACCGCGTACACCGGCGTGGTGCCGGCACGGGCCAGGATGGCACCGATGATCTTCCCCTGGCCGGTCTGGGAATCCAGCCGGCCCTCGCCGACCACCACCGCGCTGCTGGCGGCCAGTTGCGCGTCGAAGCCCAGCAGATCCAGGACATAGTCCGCCCCTGACACCAGGCGGGCGCCGTAACGGGCCCACATTCCGCCGGAGAAGCCACCCGCCGCGCCGGTCCGGGCCACCAGACGGGGATCGCGGCCGTAGTCCCGGGCGAACTCCGCCGCGAGCAGTTCGAGTCTGTGTGTCAGCAGCTCAACCGCGGCCGGCCCGGCTCCCTTCTGCGGCCCGAACACGCGTGCGGCGTCGGAAAAACGCGTCGTGACATCACTCAGGATCACCAGCTCGGCACCGCGGAGCCCGCCGCGTTCCTCGATCGCGGCGATGGCGCCGGCCCCGCCGTCGGTGGTGGCCGAGCCCCCTGCCGCCACCACGATGCGGCGTGCGCCGTGCCGGGCGGCCTCCGCGATCAGGACGCCGGTGCCGTACGTGCTCGCCGTCAGCGGGTCCCGGCCGCCGGCGGACGGCAGGTTGAGGCCGCTCGCGACGGCCAGTTCGACGACGGCGGTCCCGCCGGCGGTGAGCCCGACCGCCGCCTCGACGGGTTCGCCCCACGGCCCGACCGTGGTGACAAAGACGGGCCGGGCGTCCAGACCGCGGGCGAGGGCCTCGGTGGTGCCCTCGCCGCCGTCGGCCACGGGCAGCTCGCGGGCCGCCGCGCCGGCCGTGCGGATGCCGGCCGCGATGTGCCCGGCCACCTCGGAAGCGGTGAAGGTGCCCTTGAAACTGTCCGGGGCCACCAGGATGCTCATCGGCTCAGAACCCTACGTTTTCCCGGCCCTTGAGCTGCAGCATCTGCCGCGCCTCGTCGGGGGTGGCGACCTCAAAGTTGAGGGCTTCCAGGATGGTGCGGATCCGGGTGACCTGTTCGGCGTTGGACGCGGCGAGCTGGCCGGGACCGATCCACAGGGAATCCTCCAGGCCCACCCGGACGTGGGAGCCCATGGCGGCGCCGATCGTGGCGAGCGGCATCTGGTTCCTGCCGGCGCCCAGGATGGACCACTCGTAGTCCTCGCCGAGCAGGCGGTCCGCCGTGCGGCGCATGTGCATGAGGTCCTCGGGGTGCGCGCCGATGCCGCCGAGCAGGCCGAAGACCGACTGGACGAACAGCGGTCCCCTGGCCAGCCCGCGGCCGTGGAAGTGCGCGAGGTTGTTCAGGTGCGAGATGTCGTAGCACTCGAACTCGAAGCGGGTGCCGTTCTGGTTGCCGATGCCCAGGATGGTCTCGATGTCCTGGAAGGTGTTCTTGAAGACGAGGTCGCGGCTCTTTTCGAGCCCCTCGCGCTCCCAGTCGTGGCCGAACTCGGTGAAGCGGTCCAGCATCGGGTACAGCCCGAAGTTCATCGAGCCCATGTTGAGTGAGGCAAGCTCCGGCTTGAACAGCGCCGCCGGCTGCATCCGCTCCTCGACGCTCATGTGCGGCGAGCCGCCCGTGGTGATGTTGATGACGGCGTCGGTGTTGCGCTTGAGCTTGTCCAGGATCGGGGCGAAGTGCTCGGGGTCCTGGGAGGGGCGGCCGTCCCTGGGGTCGCGGGCGTGCATGTGCACAATAGCGGCGCCTGCCTCGGCGGCGCCGATCGCGGCGTCGGCGATCTCGTCGGGGGAGACGGGCAGGTGCGGGGACATGGACGGGGTGTGGATGGCGCCGGTGACGGCGCTGGTGATGATGACCTTGCGGGCAGCAGCCATGGGAATGTCTCCTTGGTGGGGCGGGGCAGCGTGGGTGCGGGGCGGGCGGCGGCCTGGGGCGGACCGGCTCCCCAGGCAGTTCAGTTCAGGTCAGTAGAGCTTTTCGGTGTTGCCGTCCACGGCGAGTGCCTGGCCGTTGACGTTGCGGGCCATGTCGCTGGCCACGAAGGCGGCCATGTTGGCGATGTCCTCGGCCTCGATCAGCCGGCCCAGCGAGGACTGGTTGTGGTACAGCGCGGACACCTCGTCCGCCGGCAGCTCGAGCATCCGGGCTTTGGCGGCGATCACGGAGTCGATGCGTGGGCCGTTGACGGCGCCGGGGCAGATGGCGTTGACGCGGATGCCGTCCCGGCCAAGTTCGATCGCGAGGGTTTTGGTCAGCCCGACGACGGCCCACTTCGACGCCGAATAGGCGCTGCGGCCGGCCATGCCCAGCCGCCCGGCGGCCGAGGACAGGTTCACGATAGAGGCGCCGCTGCCCTCGCGCAGCAGGGGCAGGGCATGCTTGATGCAGAAGAACTGGCCATGGATGTTGACGTCGAAGGTTGCCTTCCACGCCGCGGCGTCGAGGGATTCCAGGGGCCCGGTGGGACCGGCGATGCCGGCGTTGTTGACGAGGACGTCGAGGCCGCCCATTTCGTCCCGGACGGTGTCCATGAGTTCGCGGACCTGGCCCTCGTCCGAGACGTCGCTGACCGCGGCGAGGAGCCCGTTGACGCGGGCCTTGTCGACGGCGTCGGGGTCGATGTCGGTGACGAAGACGGTGGCGCCGAGTTCCCGGAACTTGCTGGCGATGGCCAGGCCGATGCCGTTCGCTCCGGCGGTGACGAGAATGCGCTTGGCGGTGAAATCCATGAGTAGTCCTTGCAGTGAGATGGCTTGCGGACCCGCTCCGAACGCGCGGCGGGGCGCATCCGGAACGGGCGGTGGGAGCAGTGCGTCAGTGGGCGGCCGGAACAATCGCGGGCTTCTCCGTGCCGCGCTTGAGCAGCAGGGACAGCAGCGCGCCGATGACGCACATGCCCACGATGAACCACAGGCCGGAGAGCTTGGAGCCGGTGGCGTCCTGCATGAAGCCCATGACGTAGGGGCCCAGGAAGCCGCCGCAGAGGCCGATGGTGTTGACGAAGGCGATGCCGCCGGCGAGGGCGGCGCCGCTGAGCCGGGTGGCCGGGTAGGTGAAGAGAATCGGCTGCAGGGCGAAGAAATTGAAGGCGGCGAGGCAGAAGCCGATCATGCCCAGCAGCGGCCCGCCGACGGCGCCGAGGGCGAAGCCGGCGACGATGCCGGTCATGGTGCCGGTGACCAGCATCCGGGAGCGGCGGCCGTCGGTGGCGAAGCGGGGGACCAGCAGGGCGCCCGCCGCGGAGAAGATCCACGGGATGGCCGTCAGCAGGCCGATCTGCAGCGGGCTGAGCTTGCCGTACGTGCCGATGATGGAGGGCAGGAAGTAGGACAGGGCGTAGACGGCGATCTGGTGGGTGAAGTAGACGCCGACAACGAGGAGGATCTGCTTGTCCTTCAGGACATCGCGGAGCAGGTGGTTGCCGGAGGCCGCGGCGCCGGCGGTCTCCTCGGCGGCGATGCGGGCCTCGAGATCGGCGGCTTCCTCGGCGGTGAGGAACGTCGCCATGCTGGGGCGGTCCGGGAGCTTCTTCCAGACGACGTAGGCGAGGACGCAGGCCGGGAGTCCTTCGACGAGGAACATCCACTGCCAGCCGTGCAGGCCGCCGAGCCCATCAAAGGTCAGCAGCAGCCCGCCCAGCGGGGCCCCGACAATGTTGGCGATGGAGACGCCGAGCAGGAACATTCCGTTGGCCTTGGCGCGGTCCTTGACCACGAACCACTGCGTCAGGAAGTACATGACGCCCGGGAAGAGTCCGGCCTCGGCCACGCCGAGCAGCATCCGCATGATGTAGAAGGACCATTCGCCCTGGACGAAGGCCATGCCGGCGGAGATGATGCCCCAGGTGATCATGATCCGCATGATCCAGAACCGGGCGCCGACCTTGTGCATGATCAGGTTGGACGGGATTTCGGACAAGGCGTAGGTCAGGAAGAACAGCCCGGCGCCGATGCCGTACGCGGTGGCCGAGATGCCGAGGTCGATCTCCAGCCGGTCCTTGGCCATACCGATGTTGGTGCGGTCCAGGAAGGCCATGATGTAGGCGCCGATCAGCAGCGGCATGACGCGGCGTAAGATCACGCCGTTGATTTCCTGTGGCGTGCGCATCTTCTTTGTTGCGGATACAACTGACATGGGTCGGGGTCCTTGGCTCGTGGGCGGGATAGGTGGTCAGAGCGGGCATGCGGAAAGGGCAAACGGGAGGCAGACGGCCGCGGCAGTGCGCGCGGCGCGTGGTTCGTCAGGGTCGCGGGAATGGGTAGGGCTGGCCGCGGACGGGCCGGCCCGCGTGTAGCGCGGCCTCAGCTGTCAGGAGGCGTGCAGCCGCACGTCCGCCCGACGTGCAGGCGGTGCCGGCACACTTTCGAGGTATAGGTGGCGGACGGGGAATCGATGCGTTTGAGCAGCATGGCGAACGCCTCGTTGGCCATTTCCTGCTGCGGTTGGACAATGCTGGTCAGGTTGATCAGCCCGGAGCGGCTGTGCGGCAGCCCGTCACAGCCGGCGACGGCGACGTCGTCCGGGATGCGCAGGCCGCGCGACAACGCGTATTCCATGACGCCGATGGCAAGCTCGTCGCTGCCGCAGACCACGGCCTGCGGCGGCGTTCCGGCCGAGAAGAGCCGCTCCGCCGCCAGCCGGCCGCCCTCGTTGTTCACCCTGGTGCTGATCTTCCGGTCGCCGCTGATCGTGATGCCCGCCGCGGCGGCTGTGCGGACAAACGCCTGTTCGCGGGCCAGGGAGGCCGTTGAGAACCGGGGGCCGATCACGGTGGCGATTTCGGTGAAGCCGTGGCTGAGCATGTGCTGCATCAGCGTGGTGGCTGCGGCGTCGTCGTCGATCCCGACGAAATCCGAGTCGAGGAAGTCCGCCCGGCGGGACAGGCACACGTAGGGGATGCGGGCCGCCCTCAGGGTGCGGAGCGCGGTGGCGTCGTCCCGGAGCGAGGCGGCCAGGATGATGCCATCGACGTTGCGGTGCGCGAGCGTCGAGGTGACCTGGGCGAGCACCTCCGGATCGTCCTGGGTGGTGGCGACGAACACTTCGTAGCCGGACTCCGCCGCGGCCGTAATGACGCCCTGCGCCCAGCGCGGAAACATCGGATTGATGATGTTCGGCAGGATCAGCCCGATGACCCGGGTCCGCTGCGGGTCGGTTGACTGCGACGGCTTACGGGGCCTGAAGCCAAGCTCGTTCGCCACGTGGATGATGTGGCGCCGGGTCTCGGGCGAGACGCCGCCCTTGCCGTTGAGGACGTAGGAAACCGCAGCCGAGGAAACCCCCGCGGCGCGGGCCACGGCAGCGGCCGAAACCGGCGGTACGGGGCCGTCGACGGTGGCGCTTACGGCGTGTTCGTGCATGTCCGGCCCTCCTTCGCGTCGGTTCGTTTTGCTGTGACCCCAGTTACAGTAAGGAGCCCGCCGATCGTTAAGCAACGTTAAGTCATTCACGCGGGCCGTGCAGACCGACTGCTGCCGGACATGCTCATTGTTCGCGCCCGGGCCGAGGGGACATGCCCATTGTTCGTGCCCGGGCCGGGGGGACACGTTCATTGTTTGTGCCCGGGCCGGGGGGACATGTCCAGCCGTGGGCCCGGGTGCTGGGCATGGTGGCACTATGTCCACTCTTCGGGCGCGGGGGAGGGCATGTCCAGCGGCGGGGGTGCCCAGGGGAGGGCATGTCCCGCGGCCGGGGTGCGCGGCAGGGGTGCGCGGCCGCGGGGCGCACGGTGGCCGCGGGCGGTCGGCCCTAGACAGGCGTTTCGCTGTCGGCAAACATGGAGCCAGCCGCCCTCTTATCAAAGTTGAGCGATGTAGACTCAACTTTGATATCAGAACCTTTCCGGAAGGAGCCCTCGTTGGACGCCAAATTCACCACCAAGAGCCAGGAGGCCCTCGCTGCGGCCGCCATGAACGCCTCGACCGCGGGCAACCCGCAGGTCGAGCCCGCTCACTTGCTCAAGGCACTCATGGACCAGCGGGAGGGCGTCGCCGTCGCGCTGCTCCGCGCCACCGGCGCCGACCCGGACGCCGTCAGTGTCCAGGCGAGCACCGCCATCAAGGCCCTTCCGTCGACTTCCGGGAGCAGCGTGCAGCAGGCGCAGTTGTCCCGGGCAGGGCTGCAGGCGATCAAGAATGCCCAGAACGAGGCCGAGCGGCTCGGGGACGCCTTTGTTTCCACCGAACACCTGCTGCTGGGCCTTGCCGCCGGGAGCGACGGCGTCGGGAAGCTCCTGCGCGAGGCCGGCGCCTCCCACGAGGCACTGCTGGCCGCACTCCCGGGCGTCCGCGGCGACCGCAAAGTGGACAACGCGGACCCAGAGAACTCGTTCCAGGCGCTGGAGAAGTACGGCACGGACCTCACTGCGGTCGCCCGCTCGGGCAAGCTGGACCCTGTGATTGGCCGCGATGCCGAGATCCGGCGGATCATCCAGGTCCTGAGCCGCCGCACCAAGAACAACCCCGTCATCATCGGCGAGCCCGGCGTCGGCAAGACCGCCGTCGTCGAGGGGCTCGCCCAGCGGATCGTGGAAGGCGACGTGCCCGAAAGCCTGCGCGGCAAGACGCTGATCGCCCTGGACCTCGCCTCGATGGTGGCCGGGGCGAAATACCGCGGCGAATTCGAGGAGCGGCTCAAGGCTGTCCTGGAGGAAATCAAGAACTCTGAGGGGCAGATCGTCACGTTCATTGACGAGCTCCACACGGTGGTGGGTGCCGGCGCCACCGGGGACAGCTCGATGGATGCCGGCAACATGCTCAAGCCCATGCTGGCCCGCGGCGAGTTGCGCCTCATCGGTGCGACCACGCTGGACGAGTACCGCGAGAACATCGAAAAGGACCCCGCCCTGGAGCGCCGGTTCCAGCAGGTCTACGTGGGCGAGCCCAGTGTGGAGGACACCATCGGCATTCTGCGCGGCCTCAAGGAACGCTACGAGGCCCACCACAAGGTCTCCATCTCCGACTCCGCCCTCGTAGCGGCCGCGACGCTCTCCAACCGGTACATCTCCGGCCGGCAGCTGCCGGACAAGGCGATCGACCTCGTGGACGAGGCCGCGTCCCGGCTGCGCATGGAAATCGATTCGGCCCCGGAGGAGATCGACCAGCTGCGCCGCCAGGTAGACCGCCTGACCATGGAGGAACTGGCCCTGGCCGGCGAGACCGATCCCGCCTCGGTGGAACGGCTCGCGGCCCTGCGGGCGGACATGGCGGACAAGAAAGAGGAACTCGCGGGCCTGAACGCCCGGTGGGAGGCCGAGAAGGCGGGCCTGAACCGGGTGGGCGACCTGCGGGCCAAGCTTGACGAGCTCCGCTCCGCCGCGGACAAGGCCCAGCGCGAGGGGGACCTGGAGACCGCATCCAGGATCCTCTACGGCGAGATCCCCGCCCTGGAACGGGAACTGAACGCCGCCGCCGAGGCCGAAGCGGCCGTGCCGGACAAGTCCGGGCAGATGGTGGCCGACCAGGTTACCGCCGACGACATCGCCGAGGTGATTTCGGCCTGGACCGGCATCCCCGCGGGGCGCATGCTCCAGGGCGAGAGCCAGAAGCTGCTGAACATGGAGCACGTGCTGGGCGAGCGGCTGATCGGCCAGAAGCAGGCCGTCGCCGCGGTCTCCGACGCGGTGCGCCGCGCCCGCGCCGGGATCAGCGACCCCAACCGGCCCACCGGCTCGTTCCTGTTCCTCGGCCCCACCGGCGTCGGCAAGACCGAACTCGCCAAGTCCCTCGCGGACTTCCTGTTCGACGACGAGCGCGCGATGGTGCGGATCGACATGTCCGAATATTCGGAGAAGCACTCCGTGGCCCGGCTCGTCGGGGCGCCTCCCGGGTACGTCGGCTATGAGGAGGGCGGCCAGCTTACCGAGGCCGTGCGGCGGCGCCCGTACTCCGTGCTGCTGCTCGACGAAGTGGAAAAGGCCCACCCGGAGGTCTTCGACATCCTCCTGCAGGTGCTCGACGACGGCCGGCTCACCGACGGGCAGGGCCGCACCGTGGACTTCCGCAACGTGATCCTGGTGCTCACCTCGAACCTGGGCAGCCAGTTCCTCGTGGACCCCAACCTCGACGCCGCGGCTAAGAAGAACGCCGTCATGGCCACGGTCAACGCTTCTTTCAAGCCGGAGTTCCTCAACCGGCTCGATGAAGTGGTGCTGTTCGATCCGCTGAGCGTGGAGGAGCTCTCCCGGATCGTGGAACTGCAGGTCAAGGAGCTGGGCGAGCGGCTCAAGGGCCGCCGGCTGAACCTCGAAGTTACCGAGGGTGCCCGCGCCTGGCTGGCCGTGTCCGGCTTCGATCCCGCGTACGGCGCGCGGCCGCTGCGCCGCCTGGTGCAGCGCGAGATCGGCGACCGGCTGGCAAAGGCCATCCTGGCCGGCGAAATCGCCGACGGCGACACCGTCCTGGTGGACACCGCGCCGGACCTGATGGAACTCACCATGGGCGGGCTGGGGGACAGGGAGCTGACCAGCGGCGGCGCGGCCACGGGCACCGGGCTCTCGGTCCGGCGCAAGGAGTAGGCGCCGCCGGGCAAGCCTAGGGCAGCAGGGACTCCTTGATGACGTTTCCGCCGTTCGTCGCGGCGTAGCAGTCGACCCGCCGGTCGCCCATCTCCCAGCTGCGCGGGCTCGGGTAGGCCAGCTTGTAGCTCAGGTCGTAGTCGCCGGCCTTTGCCGTGAGCGGAGCCGCCTTGCAGGCATCGCGTGCCTTCTGCTTGAGCTGGTCCCGGCCGGGGTACGAGTCATCTGGCCCGTATTTTTCCACGGCGACCAGCTGCGCCGAGTGGCCGGTCGCGCAGTCCACGACGGTGGACTGCTGCGCATCCGGGTCGAAGTCCTTGAAGCAGTCCCGCAGCTGGAAGTCCAGGGGGCTGACGCCCTCCAGCGGCAACGCCCCGCGGCTGGCGGGGGCGGACGCCGACGAAGCGGCGGGGGCCGGGCTGTCGTTTTCCGCGGAGGCCTGGCCGCTGCCGGCAAATGCGGCCACAGCCCACCAGACCAGAACCGCAAGCACCACCAGGACGGCCACGGCCGCGCCGAGCCGCTTTGGCCCCTGCCGGCGGATCCGGCGGACCAGGGGGCGTGCCCGCCGTGAGAGAGCCTTCTTGGTGCGTGAGAGCGCTTTCCTGGCGCCGGCGAACGCGGTGCCGGCAAGGGCCGGGCGCGCGGGTTTCGCCGCTGCGGGTGCCGCCGCAGGATTCGTGGGCCGCGCACGGTCGGCTGTAATGACGGGCAGGGCGGACGTCGGCGGCCTCGAGGGCGGCGGCGGGATGGCCCCGGCGTCGTTCCTTGGATTCTCTTCGGTCACTGAGAAATTCACCACTTCCGTGCGTCTTTGCCGGGGCTGGAGGCCCGGCGTAGCGGCCCTTTTCTGGGCGCACATCACGAAACTCTATCGAAGATGCGCGGCACCGCGCATGCGCCGGTGGCTCCGGCCACCGTTGCGGGAGGCGCCACACTGTCCACAGGGGGCGGCCCGGCGAGCAGTTGGCGCCGAAAGCATGTAATCTAGGTGTACGACAAATTGACCAAACATTCCGGGGCCTCACCTATCGCCAAATGGTGACCACCTCCGGTCCAAGTACAAAAGGGGGTCACGCCATGGGGCGCGGCCGTCAAAAGGCAAAAGCTACCAAGCAGGCTCGGGACATCAAGTACTACTCCCCGAACACTGACTATTCGGCCCTCCAGCGCGAGCTCACGGGCCCGGGAAGTCGTGCCACGAGCCACTTCGCGGATGACCCGGTTGAACCGGATTATTCAGCGTATGTGGATAAGTACGCGGACGATGTGGAAGACGACGACGACGAGGTTGATTCCCGTCGCATAGGTTAGTCGACGTTTCCTTCCGGCAGTTCTCTCCGGGGGATCCATCCGGCACCGCGGTGCCAGCCAAAGATTTTCGGGCCGTCGGCCACACCTGTAACAGGCGTGGCCGGCGGCCTTTCTTGTGCCCGCAGCCTTCCGTATCCGGGCCGGCCGGCTGGCCCGCGCTGCGCCGCGGATGAGCCGGCGCAGTTGTCACCAGCGGGGCACCGGGCTACGTTGTTCGTGCCGGATTTTCCCGGACGCCACACCGATGCCCCGGAAGGACTGCCATGACCATGCGCAAAGGATTCGCCGAGGGCGAGCTCTGCTGGACAGACCTCCAGACCCCCGACGTGGAGACAGCGAAGGTCTTTTACACGGAGGTTTTCGGCTGGCGGTACGAAGACCTGCCCACTCCCGACGGACGCAGCTACGCGAAAGCCTTCCTGGGCGACGACCTGGTTACCGTGCTCGCTCCGCAGAACGCCCGGCAGGAAGCCGCCGCCGAACCGGGCCGGTGGAACGTGTATTTCGCGGTCGACGACGCCCGGGACCTGGCCGCCGAACTGGCGCATTCCCCCGGGCACCTTGAATTCGGCCCCGAGGAGATCGGTGACACCGGCGTCATGCTCTTCTTCGCCCCGCCCGGCGGCGGAACCACCGGGGCCTGGCAGGCCGGCAGCCACATCGGAGCCGGCCGGAGCCAGGAGGCGGGCACCTTGGCCTGGGCTGAACTGCTCACGCCGGAACCGCAGGCCGCCGTCGGCTTCTTCCAACAGCTCTTCGGGCACGACGTCACCGAATACCCCCAGGACGACGGCGGCACCTACACCACGCTCATGGTGGGCGGCGCCGAGGTGGCCGGCATCGCCCGGGTCCCCGGCGACGCGCAGGACACCCTCGAGCCGGGGTGGCAGGTCTACTTCGGCGTCTCCGACGTCGCAGTGGCGGTGCAGGCTGCGGTGGCCGCGGGCGGCGTCGTGCTGATCGAACCGGATGAGATCGAGGAAGCCGGCACCATCGCCACCCTCAGAGATCCGCAGGGCGGCGTCTTCAGCCTGCTGGAGGTTTAGGGCCGCGGCTTAATCGGTTCGAGTGCTTCCCACCGGCCCCCTCGCCTCGCAAGCTCGGCCAGGGAACCCTGCCGGCGTGGGCCCAGCTGCCGTTTTGAGACCTCAAAACGGCTGGGGAGCACTCGACGTGGGTCGGGCCTGTTTAGGCGTAGGCGTTGACCAGCCGGACGGCGCCGCCGTCGACGCCCTTGGCGCCCTGGACGTAATCCGGGCCGGTCTTGAGGACCGCATCCGAGTTCTGCTCGACGGTGCCCATGATCCAGGACGGCAGGCCGCGGTCGTTGAGCCGGTTCACGGCGGCGTCGGCCGCTTCCGGCGAAACAATGGCGACCATGCCCACGCCCAGGTTCAGGGTGCGCTCGAGGTCGGCCAGCGGGACGTTGCCGAGCTCGGAAACCAGCTTGAAGATGGCCGGGAGCTCCCAGGTGGAGCGGTCGACGGTGGCCAGCAGGCCCTGCGGGAGGACGCGGGCGAGGTTGGCTGCGAGGCCGCCGCCGGTCACGTGGCTGAAGCCGTGGACGGCCTTGCCGCCCGCGGAGCCGTTCACCGGGAAGGTGCGGGCGAGGTCCAGGCAGTCCGCGGCGTAGACGCGGGTGGGCTCGAGGAGCTCCTCGCCCAGGGTGCGGCCTAGCTCGGAGACCTGGCGGTCCAGGGCCCAGCCGGCGTGGTTGATGACGCGGCGGACCAGCGAGTAGCCGTTGGAGTGCAGGCCGGAGGAGGCCATGCCGATCACCACGTCGCCGGCGCGGACGCGGTCCGGGCCGAGCAGCTGGTCGGCCTCGACAACGCCGGTGGCGGCACCGGCGACGTCGTACTCGTGTTCCCCGAGCAGGCCGGGGTGTTCGGCGGTTTCGCCGCCCACCAGGGCGGTGCCGGCGACCGAGCAGGCGGCCGCGATGCCGCGGACGATGTCGGCGATGCGCTCCGGGACCACCTTGCCGCAGGCGATGTAGTCGGTCATGTACAGCGGCTCGGCGCCCACGACGACGATGTCGTCCACCACCATGCCGACGAGGTCGTAGCCGATGGTGTCGTGGATGTCCATGGCCTGAGCGATTGCCACTTTGGTGCCGACGCCGTCGGTGGAGGTGGCCAGCAGCGGGCGCCTGTAGGTAAGCAGCCGGGAGACGTCGTAGAGGCCAGCGAACCCGCCGACGCCGCCGATCACCGAGGCGTTGTGGGTGGCCTTGACGGCGTCCTTCATGAGTTCGACGGCGCGGTCTCCCGCTTCGACGTCGACGCCGGCGGAGGCGTAGGTGATGCCGGCGTTCTGGGCGGCGTTCATGTCAGCGGCCGGGGAGGCGGAAGTCATACTGGCTCTTTCTTGTCGGCTGTGGTGACGCGGTCGGCATCGGTGAGCAGTTCTTCGAATTCGGAGTCCGGCCCCGGATCGCAGCCGGTGGCGCCGGCCTTCTCGGCCGGATCGTCGGCGATGGAGGTGCCGGGTTCGGCGTCGGAGGCGGCACCGGAGGGCGCCGCGGCGGAATCAGCCGCGCCGGCGGCGGTTGGGAGGCCGCCGAGGTCGGTGCGCTCGAGCAGGTTCTTGCCGAGCTTGTCAGCGCCGGGCAGCTCAATCGGGTACTTGCCGGTGAAGCAGGCGGTGCAGAGACGCTCGCGCGGCTGGCGGGTGGCGTCGATCATGCCGTCTTCGGAAATGTATGCGAGCGAGTCGGCGCCGATGGCCTGGGTGATCTCGTCGATGGTGGCGCCGTTGGCGATCAGTTCCGCCCGGGAGGCGAAGTCGATGCCGTAGAAGCAGGGCCACTTGACCGGCGGGGAGGAAATCTTGATGTGGACGCTTGCGGCGCCCGCCTCCCGGAGCATCCGCACGATGGCGCGCTGGGTGTTGCCGCGGACGATCGAGTCGTCCACCACCACGACACGCTTGCCGCGGATCACGGATTCGAGGGCGTTGAGCTTGAGCCGGATGCCGAGCTGGCGCAGCGTCTGCGAGGGCTGGATGAACGTGCGGCCCACGTAGGAGTTCTTGACGAAGCCGTGCGCGAAGGGGATGCCGGATTCTTCGGCGTAGCCCACCGCCGCGGGGGTGCCGGATTCGGGCACGGGAATGACGATGTCCGCTTCCTGGGTGTTTTCGCGGGCCAGCTGGCGGCCCATTTCGACGCGGGATTCGTACACCGAGCGGCCCGCAATGGAGGCGTCCGGGCGGGCGAGGTAGACGTATTCGAAAACGCAGCCGGCCGGCGTCGCCTCGGCGAAGCGCTGCGAGCGGACGCCGTCCTCGTCGATCGCGATGAATTCGCCGGGTTCGATTTCGCGGATGAAGCTGGCGCCGACGGTGGCGAGGGCGGACTGCTCGGAGGCAACCACCCAGCCGCGTTCAAGCCGGCCCAGGCACAGGGGGCGGATCCCGTAGGTGTCGCGGGCCGCGTAGAGGGTGCCCTCATCCATGAAGACGAAGCAGAAGCCGCCCTTGATCTTGGGCAGCAGCTCCATGGCCGTCTGCTCCAGGGATTTGCCCTCTTCGCCCTCCAGGAGCGCGGTCACCAGCGCGGTGTCGGAGGTGTTGCCCTGCTTCATCTCGCCGCTGAGGTTTCCGCCGTTGCGGTCCTCGATCATTGCCTTGAGCTCGGCCGTGTTGGTCAGGTTGCCGTTGTGGGCCAGGGCCACGGTGCCCGTGGACGTCGCGCCCAGGGTGGGCTGGGCGTTGGCCCAGTGGCTCGCACCGGTAGTGGAATAGCGGCAGTGGCCGACGGCCAGGTGCCCGGTCAGGGTGTTCAGCGTGGTCTCGTCGAAGACCTGGGAAACGAGGCCCATGTCCTTGTAGACGTTGATCCGCTTGCCGTCGCTGGTTGCTATGCCAGCCGACTCCTGACCGCGGTGCTGCAGTGCATACAGCCCGTAGTAGGTGAGTTTTGCTACTTCTTCACCGGGTGCCCAGACCCCAAAGACGCCGCATGCGTCCTGAGGGCCTTTTTCGCCTGGGAGAAGATCATGAGAAAGTTTTCCATCGCCGCGTGCCACTGGTCGATTATCTCACGATGTGCGCTAAGACTTTTCCGGCGGCCGGTTTATGACCTGACGCCCTTCAGCGGAGGTTCCCGTCGCGGCCCTCGTCGTCGTCGGCGTCCGGTGCGGATTCGACGACGGCGTGCTCGGCGCGGCGGACGCTCCGCCGGTCCAGGACCAGGGCGATCGCGGCACCCACGATGACGCCGCCGGCCGCGCAGAGGACCATGAAGAAGCCGAAGACCGAGGAACGGTCGAAGCTCGGGTCACCGGGCAGGGCGAAGGCGATGATGGCCGCGACGGCCACGCCCAGGAGCCCGCCCAGGATCAGGAAGGGCACATATTTCGGGGCCCGGCGGACGGTGACCTCGCGGCGCTCCGGAACGCCGCCCTGAACGTTGCCCTGTGCCGGTTCCCGCTGGGGGTCGTTGCCTGCTGTGCCGGGGGTTTCGTGGGGAGACATGCCGTTAAGCCTACTGCCCTTCGACTCATTGCCGCGGACCGCATCCCAGAGCAGACTAGGGCTAGGTACAGACGAGCTAAGGATCCGCCATGTTAGCCTCAGCCGACCGTGTTCGTGAGGAGCAGCGCTTGCTCTGGGATGAGTTCTCGGCGGGCTGGAAGAAATGGGACGCGGAACTGCTCGGCTGGCAGGCCCCGTTTGGCGACGCCCTCCGCCAGGAGCTCCGGCTCCGCCCCGACTCAGTGGTGCTGGACGTCGCGGCAGGCACGGGGGAGCCCGGCCTTAACGTGGCCGCGCAGGTGCCGGAAGGCCGTGTGGTCCTGACTGACATTTCGGCCGGAATGCTCCGGGTGGCCGAGGAGAAGGCATCGGCCCGGCGCCTGAACAACCTGGACTTTCAAGTGTGCGATTCGGCCGCCCTGCCGTTCCGCAACAACACATTCGACGCCGTGTACAGCCACTTCGGCTTGATGTTCTTCCCGGTGATGTCCGCGGCCATGGCAGAGATGGCGCGCACCGCGAGGCCGGGCGCCCGGGTGGGCGCCGTCGTCTGGGGACGCGCGGCGGCAAACCCCTGGGCCAGCCTGATCCTGGGCACAATTGCCCGGCACCGGGAACTGCCCATTCCGCCCGCCGGGACTCCCGGGCTGTTCCGCTGCGCACCCACTGGGTTCATGACCCGGATGTTCAAGGAGGCCGGGCTCGCCGAGGTGGCCGAGCACCAGGTCAGCACCGACCTGGTGCACGAATCCCCGGAGAGCTACTGGGAGTTCATGACCGACATCGCGACCACCGTGGCGATGGGCCTGGCCAAGGCGGACGCGGAGTCGCGGACCCTGATCCGCTCGGATGTGTTCGCTCTGCTGGGCCGCTACGAGCACGACGGCGCGATCCGGCTCCGGTCCACCGCCACCGTGGTGGCGGGGACCAAGGTGTAGCCGGCTGGCGTCCCGGGCCCGTTTTCGCGGCGTTTTCGGACAGGGGCTGCGGTTTCGGACGGGCGCGCCGGGGATCCGCGCTGCACGGGTCCGATTTCGTAGCGAATTCCCGGGACAGTGGCGGGATGATCAGCGCCCACAGGCTGGGAGCGGCTGCCGGGGAACGCCGGCGTCCGCCAGGGGCGCGGAGAATGTTCCGGGATTGGCCAGCTCCGACCACGTCCAACGGATCACCCGGCGGCCGGTGGCACGAATCCGGTCCTCCCGGCGTTTCTCGTCGGTGAGGGCCTCGGCTGGGGTCCGGCCCCGGAGGTACTCCGCGTTGCGGTACTTCACGAGGCCGTCGAACTCTCCGCAAAGCTGATCATCGGGCCAGTCAAAGTCAGTGAACGCCACCAGCCCCCGGGCATCACGAACTTCGACCTGGAGGAGCGGGATCCGGAAGCCGAGCCGGTACATCAGAGCGCGGCTCACCGATTCTCCAGGGGAGCCGGATGCAGGATCAGCAAACTGCAGGGCGGTCCGGATCCGCCGGGCCGCGGCTGCCGTGTAGTTGCCGCCAATGCCGGCGTCGAGTTCCCCGCGGCTGAGCGGTGCCAGGTTGCCAGGCCGCGGCCCCAGGACATGGTCGAATACTGCGACGCCCTGCTCAAACGATTCGAAGGCGGCCAGGTCCAGTGCTGTCCGGACACGGTCTGTGACCAGGAGCCCGTGACGTTCCTCGATCTGCACCGAGCCCAAATCGACCAGATGCCGGCGGACCCCGGCGCGCGAGCGCCCGCCGCCGCCGTCGGACGTGCAGGCATGCACCAGATGGCTGTGGCCCAGAACCGGCATGTCCCACAGCACAGCGGAGGACTGGCGGCAGAAGACGGTCCGGCTCCGCAATGTGGAAGCAGCCGCCCGGATGAGGACCCGATTCCTGTCCCACGGCGGCAGCGCCTCCCACTCGTGGGCCCGGACGTACACGCCCTGCCTTATGCGCCGGAGCTGCCCGGCTTTCGCCTGCCGTGCAAGGCCCCGTGCGTCCTGGCCGAGGCGCGCGAGGTCGCTGCTGAGAATCAGTCGGGGTAGGTCCATGCCCCGATGGTGGCCCGCGCTGCGGGGCCGGACAACCACCTGCGGGGCGGATGTGGAAAACTACTCCGCTGCGGCTTCGGACCGGCGCGCAGCTATGGGAACCGCGCGCCGCGGATCCGTGCTGCATCTGTCCGATTCCGCCGCGGTGGTCCGAATCCGCCCCGAGAACGCCGCGAGAACGCCGTGGAGCGGTGCGTCGTCAGACGCCCAGCGCTTCCTTCAGCGACGCCACGTGGCCCTGGGCCTTGACCTGGTACTGCGCCAGTTTGACCTTGCCCTCGGGGTCCAGCACCACGGTGGAGCGGACGATGCCCTCCGTGACCTCGCCGTGGACCAGCTTCTCGCCCCACGCGCCGTAGGCGAGGGCCACGGCGTGGTCCTCGTCGGCCAGGAGCGGGAAGGTCAGGGCGAAGTCGCCGGTGAAATGGGCCAGGGCATCGGGGGCGTCGGGGGAGATGCCCAGGACCTCGTAGCCGGAGCCCTGCAGGGACGCGAGGTTGTCGCGGAAATCGCACGCCTCGGTGGTGCAGCCGGGGGTTGCCGCCTGCGGGTAGAAGTACACAATGACGTTCTTGCCGCGGTAGTCGGCCAGGGCAACCGGCTTGCCTTCGGCGTCAGGCAGGGTGAAATCCGGGGCCGGGGTGCCCGGCTGAAGCTTGACGGTCATGTTTGCGCTCATGATGATCCTTCGGGGGTGGACAACGGGTCTGTGATGCACAACATCGTGGACCGAGGCTGTATTCCGCCGCCTGGGTCTGGCAAGGACCCGTCCGGGGCGGCTTTGGCAGGCTTGGGGCCGACAGCTTTTTCATAGCTCCGGCATAGCTGCCGTAGCTAGATTGAAGTCATTATGGAACAGCGAAATCCACAGCAGCGACGATTTGGATTCGGGCGCACTTCCGGCCGCGGGCGCGTCGAGTGACCGTCCGGCCACGGGCCTTGATGGGTGCGGTCTGTGCAGCAGTGCTCGCGGTCGTCCTGGCCGCAGGTATCTATTCCTTTGCGCAAGCCCGCTTGACGGCGGCGAATCCCACGGCGGCGAATCCCACGACGGCGAATCCCACGACGACGTCGGCCGCGCCGTCTGCCGCGACGACGGCTGAGGCCGGTGCTTCGCCGTCAGCCAGTCTCAATCCGGCGGTCCCGGCGGTCCCGGCGTCGAGCGCGGTGGACGCTGCCCTGGACGCGCGCATCCAGGCCATTCTCGCTGCCAACAGCCAGTACCAGATCGGCGTGGCGCTGATCGGCCTCTCCCAGGGCGCCGGTACCGCGGACGTCCACGAATACGGTGTCCGGGAGAAATTCGTGGCCGCGAGCACAGCCAAAGTCCTGGCCGCGGCGGCCTACTACCACTTGGTCGAAACCGGGGCGGCCAGCCTCGATGACCCTTTGGGGAGCTACACCGCCGGATTCCAGCTCCGGGAGATGATCCAGCAGAGCGACAATGACTCGTGGTCGCTGATCATGGACGCAGTGGGCCACGAGGAACTGACAGAGTACGCGGCGTCGCTGGGTGTGAGCTATGACCCGGAAACCAACACGCTGACACCGGCGGAAATGGCGACGATCCTGGCGGGGGTCTACTCCGGGACGCTCCTGAACGCCGGGGACACCGCCGAGCTGTTGTCCTATATGCAGGACACCAACTACGAAACGCTCATTCCCGCCGCCGTTCCGGAAGGGATCACGGTCTTCCACAAGTACGGGCTCCTGGGCGGTGAGCTGCACGACGCCGGCATCCTCGCTCGGGACGGCACCGCATACGCGCTGGTGATCTACACCAAGGGCCAGGACCTGAGCGACGTCCCGGAACGCACTGAAGTGATCCATCAGCTGACGCAGGCGGTGGCGGGCGCCCTCTTCTAGGCCGTTTCAAGCCCGCGCATGTCCGGGTCCGCCCGCATGGCGTCCGAGCCCCTAGATGCCAAGCTCCTCCCGCAGCGCCCGCACGTGGCCCTGCGGACTGACATGGTATTGCGCCAGGACCACGTTGCCATCGGGACCGACAACCACGGTGGACCGGACCGTGCCTTCGCGGACCTCGCCGTCCATCAGCTTCTCGCCCCAGGCGCCGTACGCGAGGGCCACAGCGTGGTCTTCGTCCGCGAGAAGGGGGAACGTGAGCGCATGTTCCGCGGCAAAGGCGGACAGGGCCTCCCGGGCGTCGGGTGAGATGCCAAGGACCTCGAAGCCTGCGCCGTGGAGGGCAGCGAGGCTGTCTCGGAAGTCGCAAGCCTCGGTGGTGCACCCGGGAGTGGCTGCGCGGGGGTAGAAGTAGATGATGACGCTTTTGCCGCGATAATCGGCCAGGGAGATCCGGCGGCCCGCAGCATCTGGCAGCGTGAACCCGGGTGCTGGATCTTCGCTGTGCAGCTTAGTGATGGCGTGCAGCTTGGTGGTGACGGTGGATTGCATGCAGTTCCTTCGATCGAGGGTCGGGATGGTTGTGGCAGCGGAGCTCAGATGCTGTATTCCGCTGGTCCGCGGACCGTCGCCCGCGGACCGGGGACGAAGCGGTAGCCGCCGCTGCGGACGGTGACGACGGCGTGCCGGCAGCCCTTGAGTTTCCGGCGCAACCGGCCGACGTACACGTCGATGGACCGGGTTGCCGCGCCCGGGGTGTCGAACGCGTCGAGGCAAAGTTGCAGCTCCTGCCGGCTTACCGTGCGGGAGCAGTTCTGCACGAGACATCTCAGAAGCGTGAACTCCAGATCCGTCAGGGGCACCCGCTCTCCATCCAGCCTGGCGTCTCCGGCCGCGAGGTCGACGGCGAGCCGGCTGATGCTGCCGGGGACGGGCTCCAGGCCCGCCCCGCCGGTGTCCCCGGCGGGATCTGCTGTTCCCGCCGGGGTGCCGTCGTCTCCGGGGGACCGGACGACGGCGGATGTTGCGGCTCCGGCGGCGGGCCTAAAGTGGACTTCCGCCTCCGGGGCACATCTGAGGGCGCGGCCGAGCACGAGTTCGGCCGCGCGGGCCAGGCACACCGGGTCAACGTCGGCGTCGTCCGGCACCGTGACCCAGACCGCCAGTCCCTTCGCGGTGAGGCCGGCCTGCCGTGCCTGCCCGTTATGCCGGGCCCGTCCGTGAACGGCGGGCGGGGTGCCGGCCACGGCCGCCTGGCTCACACGCCGCCGCGGCGGATCAGCTTGCCGGTCGGGGTCCGGCCGTCGATCAGGGTGCCGCGGAGGTAGGTCTGCCGGACGACGCCGGAAAGCGCCTTGCCGTCATACGGGGTGATGGGGTTCTTGTGCTTGAGCTTGGAGACATCCACAACGAAAGCCTCGTCCGGGGCAAATACGGCGAGGTCGGCGTCGTATCCCGGCGCCAGTTGGCCTTTATTGCCCAGGCCGGCGAGTTGGGCCGGCTTTGCCGCCATCCACGAGAGAACCTGCTCGAGCGGGATGCCGCGGTGTCGGGCCTCGGTCCAGATCAGCGACAGGCCCAACTGCAGCGAGGAGACGCCGCCCCAGGCCACGGCGAAGTCACCGTTTTCCAAGTCCTTCAGGTCCAGGGTGGACGGGGAGTGGTCCGAGACGATGCAGTCGATGGTGCCGTCCTGCAGGCCGGCCCACAGCAGTTCGCGGTTGGAGGCTTCGCGGATCGGCGGGCAGCACTTGTAGGCTGTGGCGCCGTTCGGGATTTCCTCGGCCGTCAGCGTCAGGTAGTGCGGGCACGTTTCCACGGTGAGGCGAACGCCGTCGCGCTTGGCGGTGGCGATCATGGGGAGCGCGTCGGAGGAGGAAAGGTGCAGGATGTGGGCGCGGGCTCCGGTCCAGCGGGCCCGTTCGATGACCTCGGCGACGGCCTTGTTCTCGGCCCCGCGCGGGCGGGAGGCCAGGAACGTGGAGTAGTGGTCGCCGCCGGGGTGGGGCGCGTGGTCGATCGCGTGGGAGTCCTCGGCGTGGACGATCATGAGCGAGTCGAAGGACTTGAGCTCGGCCATGTCCTGTTCCATTTCGTCCGCTTCCAAGTGCGGGAACTCGTCCACGCCGGAGTGCAGCAGGAAGCATTTGAAGCCGAAAACGCCCTCGTCGTGCAGCGGCCGCAGTTCGTTCTTGTTGCCCGGGACGGCTCCGCCCCAGAAGCCGACGTCCACGAACACCTGGTCCCCGGCCACCTCCCGCTTGAGTTTCAGGGCCTCCACGGTAGTGGTGGGCGGGATGCTGTTCAACGGCATGTCAATGATGGTGGTGACGCCGCCGGCCGCTGCCGCCCGGGTGGCGGACGCGAATCCCTCCCACTCGGTCCGGCCGGGCTCATTGACGTGCACGTGGGTGTCCACGAGGCCCGGCAGGAGGGTCTCGTCGTCGGCGAGTTCAATGACTTCACGGCCGGAGAGGCCTTTGCCCAGCGGCTCGATCGCGACAATCACGCCGCCGCGGATGCCGACTTCCCGGGCGGCGATGCCGGCGGTGGTCAGCACCCGCTGCCCGCGGAAGACGACGTCGTAGGTTTCTTCAGACACTGAGGGTCTCCTTTCCCGGAGCACTGTCCAGGGCGCGGGCGCCCTGCGCGGAGTGCGCCACGTTGGCCAATTGCTCGCCGAGTTGCCGTCCGAGGCGCTCCAGCAGCGCCGCGGCGTCGGTTATACATGTGTCTACATTGCTTTCCAGCTCCGTCAAAGCGTGGACTGCGAGGAACCCGGAACTGCTGATCTGCTCCGGGGTCAGGACGGACCGGCCGCACACCGCGACCACCGGAACCTTGGCGCGGCGCGCCGCCCGGGCAACGCCCACCGGAGTCTTGCCCAGCAGGGTCTGTTCGTCGAGGCTGCCTTCGCCGGTGATCACCAGATCCGCGCCGGCCAGCCGCTCGGCCAGCCCGGTGAATTCGAGGACGACGTCGATGCCGGGCCGGCGGGTCGCGGCCAGTACCGCGATGGCTGCGTAGCCCACGCCGCCGGCAGCTCCGGCACCCGGAGCGTCCGCAGCCTTCCGCGCGCGGGGCCCGATTTCGGCGCAGAGCACGTCCACAAAGCGGGCCAGGGCGGCGTCGAGGGCTGCTACGTCCTCGGGGTCGGCGCCCTTCTGCGGACCGAAGATCGCAGCGGCGCCTTGGGCACCAAGCAACGGGTTGTCGACGTCGCTGGCGAGTACGAAGCGTGCGCCGTCCAGGCGGGAATCGAAGCCGGAGAAGTCGATCCAGTCCAGCCGGGCCAGGGCCGCACCGCCGGGCGGAAGTTCGTTGCCGTCGGCATCGAGGAGCTTGGCACCGAGTCCCTGCAGGACCCCCGCGCCCCCGTCGGTGTTGGCGCTGCCGCCGACGCCCAGGATGATCTGCCGGCACCCGGCGTCGAGCGCGGCCCGGATCAGTTCGCCGGTTCCCTTGCTGCTGGCGCCATTGGCGGAGGCGGAATCAGGGCGGCCGCCCCTGCCGCCGGGCAGGACGGCGAGGCCGGACGCGGCGGCCATCTCGATGACCGCCTCGCGTCCGCGGACCGCGAACTCCGCCCGGATCGGCGCGCCGGTGGGGCCGCTGACGACGGCGCTGCGGCGGGTGAAGCCGGAGCCGACGGCGGCATCGAGGGTGCCCTCGCCGCCGTCGGCCACGGGAATCCGCAGTACCTCCAGATTGCCACCGCAAGCCCTCTGCAGCCCTGCTTCGAGGTGCCGGGCGACGTCCGGGGCCGAGAGCGATCCCTTGAACTTGTCCGGCGCTATGACGACGCGCATCTCAGGCCTGCAGGGCCAGAATGGCGGTGGGGGCGTCCTCGGCGGTCTCGGCCAGGGCCTCGAACTCGTTGACGGCGTTGATTTCGGTGCCCATGGAGATGTTCGTGATCTTCTCCAGGATGACTTCCACCACCACCGGAACCCTGAACTCGCCCAGGAGCGCCTTGGCCTTGTCGAACGCGGCAGGCAGGTCCTCCGGGTTTTCCACCCGGATCGCCTTGCAGCCCAGGCCCTCGGCCACCTTAATGTGGTCCACGCCGTAGCCGCTTGCGGTTGCAGAGAGATCCGTGGAGTTGATGTTCTCGAACGCCAGGGACACGTTCTGTTCCATGTTGAAGCCGCGCTGGGACTGCCGGATCAGGCCGAGGTAGGAGTTGTTGACCACAACGTGGATGTACGGCAGGTTGAATTGCGCGCCCACGGCCAGTTCCTCGATCATGAACTGGAAGTCGTAGTCGCCGGAGAGGGCAACCACGGTCTGGTCCGGCTTGCCCCGGACCACGCCCAGCGCGGCGGGGGCGGTCCAGCCCAGCGGGCCTGCCTGTCCGGCGTTGATCCATTTGCGCGGGCCGAACACGTGCAGCATCTGGGCGCCGGCGATCTGCGACAGTCCGATGGTGGACACGTACGTGGTGTCCTTGCCGAATGCTTTGTTCATTTCCTCGTACACGCGCTGCGGCTTGATCGGCACGTTGTCGAAGTGGGTCTTGCGGTGCAGTGTGGCTTTGCGCCCGGAACATTCGTCAACCCAGGCGGTGTAGTCCGGCAGGGACCCGGCGTCCCGGCGTTCCCGGGCCAGCTCCAGCAGCCCATCCAGGGCGGCGCCGGCGTCGGAGGCGATGCCGAAGTCCGGGGAGAACACGCGGCCGATCTGGGTCGGCTCGATGTCGATGTGCACGAACGTGCGGCCGGCGGTGTAGGTGTCCAGGCCGCCGGTGTGGCGGTTGGCCCAGCGGTTGCCGATGCCGATCACGAAGTCGCTGCGCAGGAAGTTCTCGTTGCCGTACCGGTGGCTGGTCTGCAGGCCCACCATGCCGGCCATGAGTTCGTGGTCATCCGGGATCGCGCCCCAGCCCATCAGGGTGGGGATCACGGGGACGCCCAGCAGCTCGGCCAGTTCCACGAGCTGGGCCGAGGCTCCGGCATTGATGATGCCGCCGCCGGCCACGATGAGCGGGCGCTCGCCTGCGGTGAGCATGTCGAGTGCCCTTTCCAGTTGCTTCCGGCTGGCCCTGGGCTTCTCCACGGGCAGGGGCTCATAGGTGTCGATATCGAATTCGATCTCGGCCATCTGCACGTCGATCGGCAGGTCCAGCAGGACCGGGCCCGGCCGGCCTGAGCGCATGAGCTGGAAAGCTTTCTGGAAGGCTCCGGGAACCTGGCCGGGTTCAAGGATGGTCATGGCCAACTTGGTGACCGGCTTGGCGATGGACTCGATGTCCACGGCCTGGAAGTCCTCCTTGTGCAGCTTGGCCACGGGTGCCTGGCCGGTGATGCAGAGCATCGGGATGGAATCGGCCCACGCCGCGTACAGGCCGGTGATCATGTCCGTGCCCGCGGGGCCCGAGGTGCCGATGCAGATGCCGATGTTGCCGTCCTTGGCCCGGCTGTAGCCGTCGGCCATGTGGCTGGCGCCTTCAACGTGGCGGGCCAGGGTGTGGCGGATGCCGCCGTGGGCCCTCATGGCCGAATAGAACGGGTTGATCGCCGCGCCTGGCAGGCCGAACGCCTCGGTGGCGCCCTCCTTTTCCAGGATGGCGACGGCTGCGTCTACAGTGCGCATCTTCGTCATGGTGTGCTCCTTGAAGGTCTGTTTTTGGGTGTGCTGAAGGGAAGCCCGGCGAATCGTCGCGGGCACCTCTTGTTGGGGGGAGGGCGGGCCGCCGTCGTAAATCTCGACGCCGGCCGGTGCGTTCGTGTCGAAGTGCCCCTTGACGGGGCGGCAGCGCCGCTTAGTTGCGGCCGCTGAGCTTCAGGACCTGCTTGAAAAGGCCCGAGTGGTCCAGTCCGCCGTCGCCCTGGTTGACGGTGGCGGCGACGAGCTGCGCGACGATGGCGCCGAGGGGGACGGCGACATTGGCCTCGCGGGCCGCGGAGGTGACGATGCCGAGGTCCTTGTGGTGCAGGGCCAGGCGGAAACCGGGGTCGAAGTTGCGGTCCAGCATCTTCTGGCCCTTCTGCTCCAGGACCTTGGAGCCGGCCAGGCCGCCGCCGAGGACCTTGAGGGCGGCGTCCGTGTCCACGCCGTAAGCCTCGAGGAAGGCGATCGCCTCGCCAAGGACTTCAATGTTGACGGCCACGATCAGCTGGTTGGCTGCCTTGACGGTCTGGCCGGCGCCGGAGGGCCCCACGTGGACGATGGTCTTGCCGACGGCGGCCAGGACATCCCGTGCCGCCTCGAAGTCGGCGGCGTCACCGCCCACCATGATGGAGAGCGCGGCGTCGATGGCGCCTTGTTCGCCGCCGGAGACCGGGGCGTCGAGGGGACGGATCCCGGCGGCCCGGGCGTCGTCGGCGAGGCGTTTGGCGACGTCGGGGCGGATGCTGCTGGCATCAACCCACAGGGCGCCCGGCTTGGCGTTGTCGAACACGCCGTCGGGACCGCTGACCACGCCTTCGACGTCGGGGGAGTCCGGCACCATGGTGATGACCACGTCGGCGTCCCTGACGGCCTCCGCGATGCTCGCGGCACCCTTGCCGCCTTCGGAGACGAGCTTGTCGGTCTTGTCCTGGCTGCGGTTGAAGCCCGTGACCGCGTGGCCGGCCTTGACGAGGTTGATGGCCATGGGCAGTCCCATGATACCGAGGCCGATGACTGCGATGTTGCTCATTGTGGTTCTCTTTCTGAAGTCTTTGTGTTCGATGTAGCGCGGGTGTGCTTCTTTGCCACGGCGGGCAGTGGGCCCACGCCCGCCGGGTTCCCTGGCCGAGCTTGCGAGGTTAGGGAGCGGGTGGGGATTACTGCGGGACGCGCTGGCGGATGGCCCAGCTGAATGCGGTCTCCGCGGGTTCCTTGTATTCGAGGCCGATGTAGCCCTCGTAGCCGAGTGCGCGGCTGCGGGCGATCCATTCGCCGAGGGGAAGCTGCCCGGTTCCGGGAGCCCCGCGGCCGGGGTTGTCGGCGATCTGGATGTGGCCGAAGTCCTTGGCATGCTTTTCGATGACGGCGGCGACGTCGTCACCGTTCACGGCCAGGTGGTAGAAGTCCGCGAGGAGCTTGACGTTCCCGGCGCCGGATTCCTGCTTGACCCGGGCGATCACATCGAGGGCATCCTGTGCCTTGAGCAGGGGGTACCGGGGGGCGCCGCTGACGGGTTCCAGGAGGACCGTACCGCCGATGCGGGCCACGCCGGCAGCCGCCGTCGCGAGATTTTCGGCGCCAATGGCGTCCTGCTGCTCAGCGGATTCGCCGTCAATGCGGTTGCCGTAGAGGGCGTTGAAGGCCTTGCAGCCGAGGCGCTCACCGATGCCGGCGACGACGTCGATGTTGTCCTGGAATTCGGTGGAGCGCGCGGGCCAGGAGACCAGGCCGCGGTCGCCGCCGGGCATGTCGCCCGCGTTGAAGTTCAGGCCCGTCAGCTGCACGCCGGCGTCGGTAATGGCGTTCTCAAACCGGGCAACCTCGACGTCGGTGGGGACGGAGGTCTCGAAGGGCCACCAGAATTCTACGGCGTCAAAACCGGCGGCCTTCGCGGCGGCGGGGCGTTCCCAGAGGGGGAGCTCCGTCAGGAGGATGGAGCAGTTCACGGTGTACGTCATTGTGGGTTCCTTCCGGTGTGGGCGGGAGCTGGATCCCGGGCACCTTTGCCTTGCAGATCCTTGCTTGTTTTCCGCTTTGTGGAATTAAGATTCTGCTTTATGAAAAGTGTAGGGAAGGTTGGGCCGGGGAGTCAAGGGGTGAGCGAATGGGGGTGTGGCTGCGGGGTGAGGCGCGAGGGACCCCGATATTCTTGCCCCGGCACCTCGGAGCGCGGGAGCCTACGGTATTTCAGGTTCCGGCAGTTCAGGGCGCGCGGGCAGCAGATGCGGCGAAATTCCCTACCGCTTCGTTGGGTCCTTGCGGATGCCCAGGCCCACGAGTGCGCCGACCCCGAGGCCGATCAGCAGGCCCGTGAATGGCTTGTCGACGGTGGTGACTCCGATGGCGAAGCCGAGGGCCGCGCCAAGGAGCATTCCGATCCACAGGGATTCGTACTTCACAGCCTCAGGCTAGCAAGCATCGCCCGGGCCGCAAGGGCTCCGGGCTGGGTGACCAGATGTGGTGCCGAGGCGCGGCCGGCGGAACCACGGAGGAGTCCGCCCCGTCAGGCGGGGCGGACTCCACTACGTGGATCGGTTTTGGTGGATCGGTATGGGTGGATCGGTATTGGTGGATCGGTCTTAGGTCAGGCGGATCTGGCGGTTGACGTCCTTGTACAGCAGGTACCGGAAGTTGCCCGGACCGCCGGCGTAGCACGCCTGGGGGCAGAAGGCACGCAGCCACATGAAGTCGCCGGCCTCCACCTCCACCCAGTCGTCATTGAGCCGGTAGACGGCTTTGCCTTCCAGCACGAAGAGGCCGTGCTCCATGACGTGGGTTTCCGCGAAGGGGATGGAGGCGCCGGGCTTGAGGGTGACGATGTTGACGTGCATGTCGTGGGCGAGGTCCTCCGGGTCCACGAAACGCGTGGTGGCCCAGGCCCCGTCGGTGTCCGGCATCGCCCGCGGTGCGACGTCCTGGTCGCGGGTTACAAAGGATTTCGCCGTGTAGCCGTCCAGCGGCTCGTAGGCCTTCCGGATCCACTGGAAACTGGCGATCTCCCCGGACTCGTTCGCCACGGACCATTGGGCCCCCGCGGCGAGGTAGGCGTAGCCGCCCTCGCCCAGCCTGTGGATTTCCCCTTCGAGGGTCAGTGCCAGGGCGCCCTTGGTCAGGAAGATGACGCCTTCGACGCCGGCCTCCGGCTCGGGCTTTTCCGAGCCTCCGCCCGGTCCCACCTCGACGATCAGCTGCGAGAACGTCGTGGCAAAACCGGCGATGGGCCGGGCCAGGATCCAGGAGCGGGTGTTGGTCCAGCCGGGCAGTTTGCTCGTGACGATGTCCCGGAGCACGCCCTTCGGAATGACGGTGTAGGCCTCCTTGACCACGGCCCGGTCGGAGAGGATCTGGGTCTGCGGCGGAAGCCCGCCTTCGGGGTAGAAATAGTTGCTCATGGGTGCGTTCCTTTTGCGGAGGGAGTGGAGGTGTTGGCCGGCCGGGGGTGGGCCAGCGCGGTGAGTTCGGGGAGCCCGACGCCGGCCAGCGCCAGGACTTCTTCGGTGCCGACGGCGCCGCACTGGACGCCGCGAAGCACGAAGGCTGCCAGAGCCCGTGCGGTGGCGGGTTCATCCAGAACGCCGCCGGCGGTTTGGTCCACGTAATTGCGGAGCCGGGCAGCGGCGGCCGGGAGCCCTTGCCGGTAGAAGGCGTAGGTCGCGGCGAACCGGCTGGGCAGCTGGGCGGGGTGGAGGTCCCAGCCCTGGTAGTAGCCGCGTTCCAGCGAGCGGCGGACCAGCCGGCCGTGGAGCTGCCAGGCCTGCTCCACGTTCCCGCCCACCGGGATGATGTTGGTGGAGCCGTCGGAGAGCCGGATCCCGGTGCCGGCCGCGGCAAGCTGCATGACTTCCTTGGCAAAGTCCGCCACGGGATGTTCCATGGACTGGTATTCGGCGGAGATCTGCAGCGATGCTGAGTAGTCGTAGGTGCCGTAGTGCAGCCCGCTGATCCGGCCGGGCACCGCGTGCGGCAGGCGCGCCACCGGCGAGGTTCCGTCCGGGCCCAGGATGAGCTGCGGCGTTTCCACCTGAACCTCAAAGCGGAGCCGGCCCGCGGGGAGCGAGTGGACTTCCTCGAGCCGGGACACGGCGAAGGCCATGGCCTCCACCTGCGCCACCGTGGTGACCTTGGGCAGGGTGAGGACGAGCCCGTCCGGCAGTTCGCCGGCCGTGGCCAGCTGCGAGACGAAGAGATCCAGGGTCCGCAGACCCCGGGCGCGGGTGGCAGCCTCGAAGCACTTGAAGCGGATCCCGATGAACGGCGGCGCGGTACCGGCGGCGACGGCGGCGGCCACGGCGGATGCCGCGGCGATAGCGGCGGCGTCCTCGGCGTCGTCGCCCCGGTCCCCGAACCCGTCCTCAAAGTCCAGGCGGAGGTCCTCGATCGGCTCGCGTGAGAGCTTGGCCCGGACCCGCGGCGCGACGGCGGCGGCCAGTTCGGTTTCCTGGCCCTGCAGCGCGCACAGGCTTTCGACGCCGCCGCGGGCGTCCACCGCGGCGAGGCCCTGGGCGCCCCAGTCCGCGGCGAACTCCGGGCTGAAGCGGTCGGCCGGAACGTAGACGGTGTGCACCGGCTGGCGGGAGCCGTCGTCGCCCGGGTAGCTGCGCTCCAGCAGCCGGTCGGTGTCGGCGAGCTGCGCATCGATCCGGGCGAGGTCGGCCCCGGAGAGGGCCGGCGTCACCGGACCCTGACGCTGCAGATGGCTGCGTGGTTGCGGCCTGGCGCTGGCGGAGGTGGCTGCCATGCCTCAGCCCACCAGCTCGTACGCCGGCGTGGTGAGGAAGTCCGTGTAGTCCTCGGACAGGCAGATGTCGCCGATGAGCTTGCTGGCGGGCAGGTAGTGCTTCACGAAAGCGTCCTCGCCCACCTCGCCCCGGAGCTTCTCGGTTTCCTCGGCCAGGATCCCGGATACCAGCTCGCGGGTGACGGTCCGGCCAGTGTCGGCGAGCACAGAGTGGTTGCGGATCTGCTGCCAGAC
The DNA here is from genome assembly GCF_056406495.1 of Arthrobacter sp. P1_B9. Classification (NCBI taxonomy): domain Bacteria; kingdom Bacillati; phylum Actinomycetota; class Actinomycetes; order Micrococcales; family Micrococcaceae; genus Arthrobacter; species Arthrobacter sp. P1_B9. The sequence continues at coordinate 16,758 of NZ_JBFUAA010000008.1, read as the reverse complement.
CTGGGACCGCGAGATTTCCGCCGTCGCCGCGTCCTCCATGAGGTTGTGGATGGCGACCGCGCCGTTGCCCGAAATCCACACCGCTGTGTAGGCGACGGCAACGTAGAGGTTCAGGCGCATGCCTGCCTCGGTGACCGTGCCACGGGCGGAGGCGACGTCCAGGAGCTGGTCCGCGGTGACCGAGACTTCCGGGCGCTGCCTGTCCAGCTGGTTCGGCCGCTCGCCCAGGACGGCGTCGAAGACGTCCCGGCAGACCGGCACCAGGTCCGGGTGGGCCACCCAGGAACCGTCAAAGCCGTCGTTCGCCTCACGGGTCTTGTCCGCGCGCACTTTCTCGAACGCCTGGGCTGTCACCTCGGGTTCGCGGCGGTTGGGAATGACGGCCGCCATGCCGCCCATGGCGAAGGCGCCGCGGTGGTGGCAGGTCTTGACCAGCAGTTCGGTGTAGGCGCGCATAAACGGCGCGGTCATAGCCACGGTGGCGCGGTCCGGCAGCACAAAGCGCGAGCCGGCGTCACGGAAGTACTTGATGATGCTGAACAGGTAGTCCCAGCGGCCGGCGTTCAGGCCTGAGGCGTGGTCGCGGAGTTCGTAGAGGATCTCGTCCATTTCGAATGCTGCGGGGATGGTCTCGATCAGGACGGTCGCGCGGATGGTGCCTTGCGGAATGCCGAGGTAGTCCTGGGCGAAGACGAAGACCTCGTTCCACAGCCGGGCCTCGAGGTGGCTCTCCATCTTGGGCAGGTAATAGTACGGGCCATGGCCATTCTTCAGCAGCTGCCTGGCGGTGTGGAAGAAGTGCAGGCCGAAGTCCACCAGGGCGCCCACGGTGTGTTCGCCGTCGATCAGCAGGTGGCGCTCTGCCATGTGCCAGCCGCGCGGGCGGGCGACAACGACGGCCAGCGGGGCATCGGTCCGGAGCGTATATTCCTTGCCCTCGGGGGACGTGTAGGCCAGGGTTCCCGCCGCGGCGTCGCGGAGGTTCACGATTGATTCGACCACGTTGGACCAGGTGGGAGTGCTGGCGTCCTCGAGGTCCGCGAGCCAGACCTTGGCCCCGGAGTTCAGGGCATTAATGGCCATCTTGGCCGGTGCGGCCGGACCCGTCATTTCCACCCGGCGGTCCTGCAGGGCTGTCGGGGCCGGGGCCACCGTCCAGTCGCCTTCACGGATATCACGGGTTTCCGGCAGGAAATCGAGCCGGCCGGTGCGGGCCACCTCGTCGCGTTTGACCGCGCGGGCCTTGAGCAAATCCGCGCGGGTGGCGGCGAAACGCTGGTGCAATTGCTCAATGAAGGCCAGCGCCTCGGGTGTGAGGATCTCCTCCGCGCGGTCAACGGGGCGGCGGGCTGAAATGGTGAGGGCCATTGTGGTCCTTCCTGGTCGGTGAAGCAGGCGGCGAATCAGGCGTGGGTCAGCGCGGCGGCCGGGACCGTCGCGTGGGCAGCCGCGACAACCGCCGCGGCGACGTCGGCGGCAACGTGGGGGTCGAAGACGCTGGGAATGATGTAGCTGGCATTGAGCTCGTCGTCGGCGACCCGGTTGGCGATCGCCGCGGCGGCGGCCACCAGCATCTCGGGGGTGATGTCCGCCGCCCCCGCGTCCAGCAGCCCGCGGAAGAACCCTGGGAAGGCCAGGACGTTGTTGATCTGGTTGGGGAAGTCGCTGCGGCCGGTCGCCACCACAGCGGCGTGCCGTGATGCGACCACCGGGTCGATTTCCGGCGTGGGGTTGGCCATGGCGAACACAATAGCGTCGTTGGCCATGGATGCCACCTGTTCTTCGCCGATCACGTGCGGTGCGCTGACGCCGATGAAGACGTCGGCTCCCTTGAGCGCTTCGTGCAGGGTGCCCGAGAAGCCCCGTTCATTGGTGTTCTCGGCAATCCACGTGCGGTGCTCGTCGTTGTACTGTTCGCCGAAGTGGATCGCTCCCGAGCGGCCGGCGGCGATGATGTTGCGGGCCCCCTGTGCCTTGAGCAGCGCGATGATGGCGGAGCCGGCGGCGCCGACGCCCGAAACGACAATCCGGACCTCGGAGAGTTTCTTGTCCACGACGCGCAGGGCGTTGGTCAGGGCTGCCAGCGTGACGATTGCGGTTCCGTGCTGGTCGTCGTGGAAGACCGGGATGTCGAGTTCCTCGCGGAGCCGGGTTTCGATCTCGAAGCAGCGCGGAGCGGCGATGTCCTCAAGGTTGACCCCGCCGTAGACCGGGGCGAGCGCCTTGACGATCCGGATGATTTCCTCCGTGTCCTGGGTGTCCAGGCAGACCGGCCAGGCGTCGACGTTGGCGAACTGCTTGAAGAGCGCGGCCTTGCCTTCCATGACCGGCAGTGCGGCGGCCGGGCCGATGTTGCCGAGGCCCAGGACGGCGGAGCCGTCGGTCACGACGGCGATGGTGTTGCGTTTGATGGTCAGGTTCCGGGCGGCCTCAGGGTTTTCCGCGATCGCCAGGCAGACGCGGGCGACGCCGGGGGTGTAGGCGCGGGAGAGGTCGTCCCGGTTGCGCAGGGCGACCTTCGGCACAACCTCCAGCTTGCCGCCGAGGTGCATCAGGAAGGTTCGGTCCGAGACGTTCCGGACCGTGACGCCGTCGAGCGCGTTGAGCGCGTCCTTGACGCGTGCGGCGTGGTCGTCGTCCGTGGTGTTGCAGGTGACGTCGACTACCAGGGTCTCGTGGTGGGACTCGGTGACGTCCAGGGCCGTGATCGCGGCGCCGGCCGCACCGACGGCGGCGGCCAGTTCGCTGGTGGCACTGAAGCTGGACGGCGCCTCCACACGCAGGGTGATCGAATTTCCGGGGCTCGGATTCGCCATTGAATTTCCTCCTAGTCGGCCCGCGGACGGGCTCTTGCTGCACTTACTTATTTCGTATGATGGATATTATTATCTACTTTGTGGAATTACAAGCCCCGAGGGTCCGTCGACGGCGGGCCGGCGGTACTGTATCTTGGGTCTACTAAGCACTTTTTTCACGATGTGGATAAAATTTGTCGGAAGCAACCTCTCAGGAGAGCAAAGTTATGGCGGAAAAAGCCCCCGGAGGCGTGCAGTCCGTTGAACGCGTTTTCGAACTTCTGGAACTGATCACTGACGCCGGCGGCGACGTCACACTCAGCGAACTCTCGTCCTCCACCGACCTGCCGCTTCCCACCATCCACCGGCTGCTGCGCACCCTCGTTACCCTGGGCTACATCCGGCAGCTGCCGAACCGGCGCTATGCCCTGGGCCCGCGCCTGATCCGTCTGGGCGAGGCGGCGAACAAGCAGCTCGGCGCGCTTGCCCGGCCGCAGCTCCAGTCCCTCGTGGAACGGCTCGGGGAAACCGCCAACATGGCCGTGCTGGACTCTGACATGGTGATGTACGTGGCCCAGGTCCCGTCCCTGCATTCCATGCGGATGATCACCGAAGTGGGCCGCCGCGGTTACATGCATGCCACCGGCATGGGCAAAGCGATCCTGGCCCAGCTGGACGATGAGACGGTGCGTGGCATCGTGACCCGGAAGGGCATGCCCACCCCCACTCCGAAGAGCATCGGCGACGTCGAGTCCCTGTTCGCCGACTTGAAGCTGATCCGCGGCCGCGGCTATTCGATCGATGAGGAAGAGCAAGAGATCGGCGTCCGCTGCTTCGCGATTGCCATCCCCAATGCGCCGACCCCCGCGGCGATTTCCGTCTCCGGGCCTGTTTCCCGGGTGGACGAGACTTTCGCGGATCGGGCTGTGCCATTGCTGCGCGAGGCAGCCCTGGCGATCTCCCAGGACCTTAACAAGAGCTGACCTCCAGCTGCTGTGCCGCCGTTTGCCAGGCCACGTTGCGGCCCCTTTACCTTCACAGGGAGGGGCCGCAACGCTCATGCCGGTGGTGTCTTAGGGGGCTAGTGTTCGGATGTCGCGGCGGACTCCACCGGGACTTCCTTGCCGTCGCAGTCGATCAGTTTGCCGTTCTCGTAACGGTCGCCCTCGGCAAGGCATTGAAGGTCTTCCTCGCGGATGACGCGGCCCGTTCCGGCCACGAAGACCGACTGGTTCTCCGAGTTGCCCTTCTTTAGGTGGTTGAAGAGCAGGTTCAGCGCGATGGCCATGACCGCTGCGGAGCTGATGCCGGAATGGAAAATCGTTGCGAACCAGCTGGGGAACTTGTCGTAGAACGTGGGGGCGGCGATCGGGATCATCCCGAAGCCGATGGAGGCGGCGACGATGATCAGGTTCATGTTGTTCCGGTACTCCACCTTGGCCAGCGTGCGGATGCCGCTCGCGGCCACCGTGCCGAAGAGCACAATTCCGGCACCTCCCAAGACCGCCGTCGGGACCGCCGCGACCACGCGGCCGAGCACCGGCAGCAGGCCCAGCAGCACCAGGATGACGCCGCCGGCCGCCACTACATAGCGGCTCTTGATCTTGGTGACGGCGACCAGGCCAACGTTCTGGGCGAACGCGCTTTGCGTGAAGGAGCCGAAGACCGGCGCCACGAGGCTGGAAACCATATCTGCCCGCAGGCCCGCTGCGATCCGCTTCGAATCAACCCGGGTGCCCACGATTTCGCCGACGGCCAGGATGTCGGCCATGGTCTCGGTCAGGATCACCAGCACCACGATCAGCATGGAGATGATGGCGGCAGCTTCGAAGGTGGGTGCGCCGAGGTGGAACGGTGCGGGGAAGGCGACGATCGGGCCGTCGCCGACGTTCGAGAAGTCCGCCATGCCGGTGACGACGGCGACCCCCGTTCCGGCCAGCATGGCCAGCAGGATGGACAGGCGGGAAATAGTGGCGCTGCCGACCTTGCTCAGCAGGAGCACGAGGGCCAGGGTAATAGCCGCCAGCCCGATGTTGGCCACGCTCCCGTAGTCCTCGGCCTTCCTGTTTCCGCCCATGGCCCAGTTGGCCGCCACGGGCATCAGTGTTAGGCCGATGATGGTGATGACTGTGCCGGTGACCACCGGCGGGAAGAACCGGACAATCTTGGAGAACACCGGGGCGATCAGCAGCCCGATGGCTGCAGAGGCAATGACAGCGCCGAAGACGGCAGGGAGGCCGCCTCCGCCGGTGACGATGGCGACCATCGTCGCCACGCTGGCGAACGAGACGCCCTGAACCAGGGGGAGCTGGGAGCCGAAGAACGGCAAGCCCAGGGTCTGGAGCAGCGTGGCCAGGCCGCCCATGAAGAGGGCCGCGGCGATCAGAACCCCGACGTCGGCCGGAGCCAGGCCGGCGGCCTGGCCGACGATCAGGGGGACGGCGATGATGCCGCCGTACATGGTCAGGACGTGCTGGAAGCCGTAGGCGAAACTGCTTCCGATGGAGAGTCGTTGGTCCTCGGGGCGGGGGGTGCCGCCGGAGCCGCCGGTGCGTGGCAGCCGGGCGGTTAATTTCTTGCGTGCGTTCATGGCAGACCTTCTTGGTTCATGGCGGACTTCTTCGTCCGGCTAACAATGTCTGGCTAACGGGTGCTGGAATGCCGGCGCCGGAGTTCCGGGCCGGCCCGCTCGGGAGTCCTAGCAGAAGCCGGCGATCCCGGACCAGGCGATTTCCGCGGGGCTGGCGTCTTCACGCTGGACGGTGGCTTCGATCAGGCCGTAGGGGCGGTCGGCGGCGAAGAAGACCTCGTTGGGGTTGTCGAGGCCAAAGGGCGAGAGGTCAACGAGGAAGTGGTGCTTGTTGGGCATGGAGAACTTGATCTCGTCGATCTCGGTGTGAGCTTCGAGGACCTTGGCGCCCATGTCGAAGAGGGTCTGCTGCAGGGCGTGGGAGTAGTTTTCGCTGAAGCCCTCCAGCAGCAGGCTCTTGACGTCCTCGTAGCTCTTGTTGAAGTCGAACGTGCCGAAATCGGTGCCGGTCCTGAAGCGCCAGCGGGCCGATACGTCCGTGGCGAGGATGCGGTCGGACGTTTCCGGGAGGGTGGTGTACTTGTCCCGCGGGAAGCCGCTGAACCCGGACTGGGTCGACTTCAACACGGTGAGGTCCTTGAGCCCGGCGATGAGGTGCTCGGTACCGCTGTTGCGGACAAGGACCGCGGTGCGGACTTCCTGGCCGCTGCGGACGAAGGAGTGGTCGTGCCCGGTCCCGTGGGCCTGGATCCGGTCCCATTTGTAGGATTCGGCTGCCCAGCGGCCGCCGGTGACCCAGTCGAAGTTCGAGGTGAAGTGCTTGCCTAGCCGCAGCAGGAAGGCTTCCGGGGAGCCGATGCCGTCCCGGGCGAAGGCATAGATGGTGTTCTTTTGGGTGTCCGTGGCCACCACATGGCTGTTGTCGCCTTCGAGGTGGGCAGCCGCGAAGTCCCCGCGCAACTGCGAGGTGACATTCAGGTCTTCGATTTCATGGCGGTCGGTGTCCCTGGTGATCTTGACGACCCGGACTTCGGCTTTTCCGTACTGGTTGTGGCCGAGGACGATCTTGTTGCTCATGGTCTGATTCCCAACTTCAGGTATGTGGCACCAAAGTCCCACATAGAAATTAAGCGCGTGTTTCCCGCGCGTTTCTCATTCCGTCGGCCCACAAAAAAGAGCCGACATCAGTTGATGCCAGCTCATTACGACCCTGCCTGCTGCTCCCAGGTTACGTGACCTGCGCCACGAATTGGGATTAAGCGTAGCCCGGTCCGGGCGTGGTGTACATCACTTTCCGAAAAAACGGTTTGTGACCGCGGCGGTTGGGGCTCTTGACCGCAGGCTTCCGCCGCCCTAGTCTTTTCCATATAGCAATAAATTATTTCCAAAATGTGGAATTCAGCCGCATGATTCGGTTCGGTGCGAGGAAGCAGCCACACAATGCATGAGGAGGAATCCATGAACTCGCAGGAGAAGGGCAGTGCCGTTGAATTTCCGGCGCCCGGCCAGGAGCTGTACCTGCCGTTCAGCGCCGCGGACTTCGGTGCCACAGACCCGGACTTCTACATTCCGGCCGACTGCGAACGGAGGGACCGCGGCTTTTCCCGATGGCTCCGTGCGCTGCCGCTCTTTGGCCGGTAGGCGTTTTGTTTGGGCGGTAGGGCGGCGTTGGCGTGAAGACCCGGAAATAGAGATTTCACATAACGAAACTGGGCTTCCCTCAAATAGGGCGCGCCGCGCGGACATCCCGGTGCTACTGTCGATCTTGCCAACGGCGGGCAGCCCGGGACGCGGGAAGCTATCTACCAGGCGCAACCTTCAAGGCACATGCTGAAGACTGGTCACCGTCGCATACGGCCCTTGCGTACCCGTCACGGTGTACAGGCTTCCGCAGGTAGGGAGTGGCGGCATGACTACAACCGATACGGCCCAGAAGTTCCTGGCGAGATCCATCGAGTTGGCTACGGCCAACGTCCTGAACGGCGGCGGCCCGTTCGGCGCAGTGGTGGTCACTGCGGACGGGCTAGCGTTCGAAGGCGTCAACCGCGTCACCGCCACCAACGATCCCACGGCGCACGCCGAGGTCACGGCCATCCGGCAGGCCTGCAGCGAACTTGGCACTTTCGATCTCAGCGGAGCCACGCTCTACTGCAGCTGCGAGCCGTGCCCCATGTGCCTGGCGTCCGCACTGTGGGCGCGGGTGTCACGCGTGATGTTCGCCGCGGACCGGCACGATGCCGCGGCTGCGGGGTTCGATGACGCCGTCTTCTACGAATACTTCGAAAACGACCAGCGCGACACGCTCATGCCGGTGGGCAGGCTGCAACTGACAGACCCGCAAGCGCCCGCGGCACTGGATCCCTTCAAGGCCTGGAACTCGCTTGAGTCCCGGACCGACTACTAGCGCCGGGGACTGCGGCCATGTTGGATCTGCTCCCGCACCTGGGCACATGGCCGCCGGCCGCGTCCGGGCAGCGCTACGCGGTGGCCACCGTGGTGGGCACCGACGGATCGGTGCCGAGGCCCGTGGGCACCTCCATGCTGGTCTCCGAGGCCGGTGAGGTGCTGGGCAGCCTGTCCGGCGGCTGCGTTGAAGGGGCCGTTGTGGAGGCGGCTCTGGCGGCAATGCGCGATGGCGGGACGCGCCGGGAGTGCTTCGGCTACAGCGCCGAGGACGCGTTTGCCGCCGGGCTGACCTGCGGCGGCAGGCTGGAAATCCACATCGAACCCGTGGATACGGGGCCCGGCCGGCTGCGGCTGGACGGCCTGCTGGCCCTGGCCGGGAGGCATCCGGCCGGCGGCGCTGCGCTGATCCGCAGGGTCGACGCCGGCGGAGGCGGCGCCGTCGTGGTTCCAGACCCGGCGGCCTTCCAGGTACTGCAGTCGGCCGAACTCGCCGCGATGCTCGGTGCGGGCGGTTCCGGTGGTGCCGGGCTCGCGATGCGGGCGGCAGCAGCCCAGTTGGAACCGCTGCTGAGGGGAGGCCGTACAGGGCTGGTCCGGATCGCGTCCGCGGGGGAGCGCCAGCAGGAACCCGTGAGCCTGCTGGTGGAGAGCCGGCTACCGGCACCGCGCCTGCTGATCTTCGGCGCCAATGACTTCGGTGCGGCACTCGTGCCGGCCGCGAAACTCCTGGGCTTCCATGTCACGGTGTGCGATGCGCGCCCGGCGTTCGCACAGCAGGACAGGTTCGGCGCCGCGGACGAGGTGGCCACGGCCTGGCCGCACCGGTACTTGGCGGACCAAGTGCTGGCCGGCCGCACCGACGCCCGGACGGCCATCTGCGTGCTCACACACGATCCGAAATTCGATGTCCCGCTCCTGCAGGCCGCGCTCGGCCTGGACGTGGACTATGTCGGCGCCATGGGGTCCAGACGAAGCCACCGCGGGCGGATCGATGCTCTGCGGCAGGCCGGCGTGGCCGACGGCGACCTGGCCCGGCTGCACTCACCCATCGGCCTGGACCTCGGGGCCGTCACGCCGGAAGAGGTCGCGGTCTCCATCACGGCAGAACTCGTGGCCAACCGGAGCAAGGCCGCCGGGCTGGCCCAGGGCAGCGTGTCCCTGAAGGATGCCAGCGGCCCCATTCACCACTACTCCCGAAATCATCAGGACAGCAGTCATCACGGCCGCAACCATCACGGCCGCAACCATCACGACAGCAGCGCCGGCATGCCGGAACCTGAGGAGGCCCAGTGGACATGAACACCATCGAGGCCGTGGTCCGCACCGCGGATCCGGCGCAGTGGCGCGAAGGGGACGCCTGGCTCGCGGGGGGTACCGTGCTTTTCTCCTCTGGGAGCCCCGCCGCCGGACAGGAACCGCTCCGGCGCCTCCTGGACCTCGGCTCCACGGACTGGACACCCATAGCGGTGTCGGCGGCCGGCATCGAGCTGGCGGCGACCTGCACCATCGCGCAACTGTATGCATTCCCGGATGCGGATGCGGATGCCGATGCGGATGCGGATGCCGGCTCGGCCGCCGGCCGGGGGCTGGCCGGGAACTGGCCCGGCGTGGAACTCGTCCGCCCCTGCTGCGAGTCTTTTGTGGCCTCCTTCAAGGTCTGGTACATGTCCACGGTGGGCGGCAACCTGTGCACTTCCCTGCCGGCCGGGCCCATGATCTCGCTTTGCGCGGCGCTCGACGCCACGGCCACCATTCTGGGCCCCGGCGGCGCCCGCCGCACGCTCCCGGTGCTGGACTTCGTTACGGGCGACGGGACGAACTGCCTCGCTCCCGGCGAGCTCCTGCGCAGCGTGAGCCTGCCGGCGGCGGCACTGTCCTCCCGGGTGGCCTTCCGCCGGCTGTCGCTGAGCAACCTGGGCAGGTCAGCGGTGCTGCTGATTGGAAGGCTCGACGCCGGCGGCACCCTGGTCCTGACCGTCACCGCAGCCACCAAGCGCCCCGTGCAGCTGCGCCTGGAGTCCTCCGCGGCGGCGCTCGCCGGCGCCCTCACTGATGCTCTCTCCGAGGCCTTGGATGCCGCCATCCCCGATGACCTGTACCACGACGACGTCCACGGCCTGCCCGCCTGGCGCAAGGACATGACGTACCGGCTGGCCCATGAAATCCAGACCGAACTCACCGCCCCGGCAGGCCGCGACCCGTTACGCATATCCGGTGACTTCTGGCCGCCGCGGGGCGGGACCCTGAACGGTGGACCCCGGACGGAAGGTGCCTGAGCATGAGAATCGAGATCAACGGTGTCCCGGCGCAGGCCGAACCCCGTCCCGGCCAGTGCCTGCGGACGTTCCTTCGCGAACGGGGGAACCTGGGCGTCAAGAAGGGCTGCGACGCCGGCGACTGCGGCGCCTGCACGGTGCACGTGGACGGGGTCCCGGTGCACAGCTGCATTTATCCCGCGGTCCGCGCGGAAGGCCGGGCGGTCACCACGGTGGAAGGACTGGCCGCCGCCAGCGCCTCCGGCGGACCCGGTGACCCCAACAGCACCGCGCTTCATCCGATGCAGCAGCAGTTCCTGGACCGGCAGGGCTTCCAATGCGGCTTTTGCACGGCCGGCATGGTGATGACGGCAGCGACGTTCGATGAGGAGCAGAGGGCGGACCTGCCGCGGAACCTGAAGGGCAACCTGTGCCGGTGCACCGGGTACACGGCCATCGAGGACGCCGTCTGCGGGAGGGGGAGCCGCCCGGTCACCCCTTCTGAGGGGCCCGGCCGGCCGGAGCCGCGCCCCGGACAACTGGGCGACGACGCTCCCGCCCCCGCCGGCCTCGCCATCGTCACGGGGCAGGCCCGCTACACCCTGGACGTCCCGGCCGATGAACTGCCCGGGCTGCTGCACGCGAAACTGCTGCGCTCGCCGCATGCCCACGCCCGGATCCGCTCCATTGACGCAGCAGCCGCGCTGGCGATTCCCGGGGTCACGGCCGTCTTCACCCACGAGGACTCCCCGGCGCAGCTGTTTTCGACCGCGCAGCACGAGCTCTACACCGACGACCCGGACGACACCCGAGTGTTTGACGACGTCGTGCGGTTCACCGGCCAGCGCGTCGCCGCCGTCGTCGCCGGGACGGTGGCGGCAGCGGAGGCAGGCGTGCGGGCCCTGAAGGTCGACTACGAGGTGCTGGACGCCGTCTTCACCCCGGAGAACGCCATGCTCCCCGGCGCCCCCGCCCTCCACGGGGACAAGGACGCGACCACGGCCCGCATCAGCCGGCCGGAGCGGAACGTCGTCGCGGAAGTGCATTCCGAGCTCGGCGACATGGCGGCCGGGTTCGCCGCGGCGGACTTCATCCACGAACACACGTACCGGACTCAACGGGTGCAGCACATGGCGCTCGAAACCCATGCCTCCATCGCCTCGATCGGCGGTGACGGGCGCCTGCTGATCCGCACCTCGAGCCAGGTCCCGTTTCTGGTGCGGCGCACCCTGGGCCGGGTGTTCGGCCTGCCGGAAGAGCAGATCCGGGTGGTGGCCGGACGGGTGGGCGGCGGTTTTGGCGGCAAGCAAGAGGTGCTCACCGAAGACGTCGTGGCGCTGGCCGCCCTGAAGCTCAACCGCCCCGTGCAGCTTGAATTCACCCGGACCGAACAGTTCACCGCCGCCACCACCAAGCATCCCTTCACCATCCATCTCAAGGCCGGCGCCAGCCGCGACGGGCGGCTGACCGCACTGAAGCTGGAGGTGCTCACCAACACGGGCGCCTACGGCAACCACGCGACCGGGGTCATGTTCCACGGCTGCGGTGAGTCGTTGGCGGTGTACAAATGCGCCAACAAGAAAGTGGACGCCCACGCCGTGTACACCAACACGGTGCCGTCCGGTGCCTTCCGAGGCTACGGGCTCAGCCAGATGATCTTCGCGATCGAATCCGGCATCGACGAGCTCGCGGCAGGGATCGGCATGGACCCCCTGGAGTTCCGCCGCCGGAACATGGTCCGGGAAGGCGACGACATGCTGTCCATCCGCGACGAGCCCCAGGAGGACGTCCGCTACGGCAGCTACGGCCTGGACCAGTGCACGAAGCTGGTCGAGGACGCGCTGGCCCGTGGGCGAGAACGCTGCCGCGCCGCCGGCCTCGACAGCCTGGGACCGGACTGGGTGGTCGGGGAGGGGACTGCCATGTCCATGATCGACACCGTCCCGCCACGCGGCCACTTTGCCCACTCCAGGCTCCGGCTCCTGCCCGACGGGACCTACGCCGCCGACGTCGGGACGGCAGAATTCGGCAACGGCACCTCCACCGTCCACGCGCAGCTCGCGGCCACCGCGCTGTCCACCTCCGCCGCCCGCGTCACCCTCCGGCAGTCCGACACCGACCTCGTGGACCACGATTCCGGCGCGTTCGGATCTGCCGGCACCGTGGTGGCCGGCAAAGCGACGCTGGCCGCCGCAGAGGACCTCGCCCTCCGCATCCGCGCCTTCGCCGCCGGCCTCCGCCGCGTGCCGCCCTCCGGCTGCGTCCTGGACATGGACGCCGTGGTCTGCGAGGGAACCCGGGTGCCCCTGACGGAAATTTACGGCGCCGCGGAGCAGGCCGGCGTCGAGCTCGCCGCCGAGGGGCGTTGGGGCGGGACGCCGCGCTCGGTGGCGTTCAATGTCCAGGGCTTCCGGGTGGCGGTGAATACCGGTACGGGGGAGCTGCGGATCCTGCAGAGCGTGCAGGCGGCCGATGCCGGCGTGGTGGTCAACCCGCGCCAGTGCCGCGGCCAGATCGAAGGCGGGATCGCGCAGGCCCTCGGCTCTGCGCTCTACGAGGAGGTCACAGTGGACGACGCCGGCCGCGTCACCACCGACGTCCTGCGGCAGTACCACGTCCCCTCCTTCGCCGACGTGCCGCGCAGCGAGGTGTACTTCGCCGACACCAGCGACAAGCTGGGCCCGCTGGGCGCGAAGTCGATGAGCGAGAGCCCGTTCAATCCGGTGGCGCCGGCGCTCGCGAACGCCATCCGGAACGCCACCGGCGTGAGGTTTTCCCAGCTGCCCATCTCCCGGGACAAGATCTACCTGGGCCTGAAGGAGGCAGGGCTGGTTCCTCCGCTTTGAGGCCGCTGACGGCCTATAGTCGGACGATGGAACAACGAATCTTGGGCAAAACCGGACGAAACGTCTCCACGGTCGGGTTGGGGACCTGGCAGCTTGGCGCGGACTGGGGCAACGTGGACCCCGCGCAGGCGCAGGCCATCCTGGCGGCCTCCGTCGAAGCGGGCGTCACGTTCTTCGACACCGCGGACGTCTATGGCGACGGCCGCAGTGAGCAGGCCATCGGCGCGTTCCTGGCAGACAACCCCGGCCTGGACATCACGGTGGCCACCAAGATGGGCCGGCGGGTGGAGCAGCGGCCGGAGAGCTACAACCTCGCCAACTTCCGCGAATGGACGGACCGGTCGCGGCGCAACCTGGGCGTCGAGCAGCTGGATCTGGTCCAGCTGCACTGCCCGCCCACCGCGGTGTACAGCAACAACGAGGTCTACGACGCGCTGGACACGCTCGTGGCCGAGGGGGCCATCCGCAACTACGGCGTTAGCGTGGAGCGGACCGAGGAAGCCCTCGAAGCAATGCGCCACGACGGCACCGCCACCGTGCAGATCATCCTCAACGCCTTCCGGCTCAAGCCGCTGGATGAAGTGTTGCCCGCCGCCGAGGCCGCCGGGGTGGGCATCATCGCCCGTGTCCCGCTCGCCTCCGGGCTGCTCTCCGGCAAATACACCGCGGAGACGTCCTTCGCGGAGGACGATCACCGGAACTATAACCGCACCGGATCGGCGTTCGACGTCGGGGAAACCTTCTCCGGCGTGGACTTCGGGGAAGGCCTCAAAGCGGTGGCCGAGTTCGAGGAACTGGTGCCCGACGGCGTCAGCACCGCCCAGGCGGCCATCGCCTGGATCGCGGCGCAGGACGGCGTCAGCACGGTGATCCCGGGCGCGCGGAACGTGGACCAGGCGCGCTCCAATGCCGCCGCGGCGGGTGTCAGCGGCATTGACGCAACGTTCGACGTCGGCGTCCGCGAAATCTATGACCGCTACTTCCGCGAAACGATCCACCCCCGCTGGTAGGGCGCTTATTCTGCCGGGTGTCCCCAAGGGCCGACAAATGACTGTTTCCTCCATCGACGGCTTCGTTGACCGTCTCGCGGCCGTCGAAACGGGGCCGGGGTGCAACAACTTCTTTGATCACACCGTGCCTGGAAATGCGCAGCGCCGGCGGAACCTGGAGCTCTATCTGCGGGAGATGCAGGACCGCGCCCCAAAGGTCCTGCTGCTGGGCGAAGCCCCCGGGTACAGGGGCATGAGGATCACCGGGATTCCCTTCACGAACCGGTCCATGTTCGAAAACCCTGCCAACGGGTTTGGGCTGTTTGGGCCCGGGAAGGGGTACGTGCTTCCGGCAGACGCCGAAGGCATAGCCGCCGAGCCGACGGCCACGGTGATGTGGCAGGTCCTGGCCGAGCTGGAGTTCCTGCCCCTGCTGTGGAGCGCGTGTCCGTGGCACACCCACGTGCCCGGGCGGCCGCTGTCCAACCGCACGCCGAGGGCGTCCGAGGCTGACCTTGGAACTCCGTTCTGGCAGGCGCTGATCGAGGCGTTTTCCATCGAAACTATGGTGGCCGTGGGCAATGTGGCGCACCGCAGCCTGCAGCGCAGCGGCCTGGACGCGCCGAAAATCAGGCACCCGGCCCACGGCGGCCGGTCCGTTTTCAAGCGTGGCCTGCAGGAGTTTTTGGCTCACTCGCGCTAAAACCAACGCGAGGTCAGACACGGCCCATCGAGGGGGCCTTAATGGGCCGTATCTGACCCCGCGTTGTCTTTAGTCGAGGAGGTGCAGCTGTTCGGGGGAGTCGAGGTCCTCGCCGCCGGAGAGGTCACTGCAGTCCACCAGATCAACCAGGTCCGGATGGGCCCGCAGGAACTGCCGGGCGCCGGCGTCGCCCGTTGCTGTTTCCGCGGCTTCGGTGCGAAGCCCGGCATCGAGCAGCAGCGGGTGTCCGCGCTGCAGCGTCCCCTCCGCGTCGCGGTAGCCGGCCGCCGTTACCCGGCCGGGCCGGTGGGCTGCCAGCAGCCGGGTGACGGTCTCCCTGGTCAGGCCGGGCTGGTCCACCAGCGCAATGAGCACATGGGCCTCCAGGGCCGCCGCGGCGATACCGGCCCGGAACGAGCTGCCCATCCCGCTGGCCCAGTGCGGGTTGTCGATGACCCGGTGCCGGCCGAGGTCGGTGGCGGCGCGGACCCTTGCCGCATCCGCGCCAAGCACCACCACCACCTCCCGGCAGCCGCCCGCTAGCAGCACGTCAGCGAGCACTTCGACCAGCGTGCGGCCATGGAAGGGGAGCAACGCCTTGGGCCCGAGCCCCAGCCGGGTCCCGGCTCCGGCGGCCAGCAGCACCGCCGTCGTGCCGCCGGATCCGGTGCCGTGCGCTCTGCTGTCGCTCATCTGCCCACCATAACTCGCTTCTCAGGCGTCGCCACCCGCTCCTCCGGTGGTCCCGGCGGTGACGTCCAGGAGCTTGTAGCGGTCGATCGCGTAGGCGGGCACCCCGCTATCGACCTCTCCGCGCGAGGCCAGCAGCTGGAGGGTCTTCACTACAATCGAGTGGATGTCGTTCTTGAAGAAACGGCGGGCCGCGGCGCGGGTGTCGGAGAAGCCGAAGCCGTCCGCGCCGAGCGAGGCGAACTGGTGCGGCAGGAACTGGCGGATCTGGTCCGGCACGGCCTTCATGTAGTCGGTGACCGCCACGACCGGCCCGGTGGCACCGGCGAGCTGCTGGGCCACGAACGGGACGCGGGCGGGCTGGCCGGGGTTCAGGAAGGCCTCTTCTTCTGCCGCGAGGCCGTCGCGGCGGAGTTCGGTCCAGGAGGTCACGGACCAGACATCGGCGGAGACGCCCCAGTCCTCGGCGAGGACCCGCTGGGCTTCGAGGGCCCACGGAACGGACACGCCGGAGGCCAGGATCTGGCTTTTAGGCCCGTCAAAGTCCGACGCCGACACCCGGTAGATGCCTTTCAGGACACCGTTGACGTCGAGATTTTCGGGTTCGGCCGGCTGGAAGATCGGCTCGTTGTACACCGTGAGGTAGTACATCAGGTTCCGCGACGGATCGTTGTCGGCAATTTCTTTCCCGGCTTCACCGGGCCCGTACATCCGCTCCAGGCCGTCCCGGATGATGTGGCCCATTTCGTACCCGAACGCTGGGTCGTAGGTGACGACGGCCGGGTTGGTTGCCGCCAGTATCGGGGAGTGGCCGTCGGCGTGCTGCAGGCCTTCGCCGGTCAGGGTGGTGCGTCCGGCGGTGGCGCCGATGATGAACCCGCGGGTCATCTGGTCGGCGGCGGCCCAGAAGGAATCGCCGGTGCGCTGGAAGCCGAACATCGAGTAGAAGACGTAGACCGGCACGAGCGGTTCGCCGTGCGTGGCGTAGGACGTGCCGGCAGCGGTGAAGGCCGCCACCGCCCCGGCTTCATTGATGCCCGGGTGGATCAGCTGGCCCTGGGCCGATTCCTTATAGGCAAGGACGAGCTCCCGGTCCACGGAGAGGTAGCCCTGGCCGTCCGGGTTGTAGATCTTCGCCGTCGGGAAGAACGCGTCCATGCCGAAGGTGCGTGCCTCATCGGGGATGATCGGCACAATCCGCTTGCCGAACTCCTTGTCCCGCATGAGGTCCTTGAGCAGGCGTACAAAGGCCATGGTGGTGGCGGCGTGCTGCTTGCCGGAGCCGCGGTTGGCGACTTCGTAGACCTTCTCGTCCGGGAGGGTGACGTCGGCGTGCTTGGAGCGCCGCTCGGGGACGAAGCCGCCGAGTTGCTTGCGGCGGTCCATCAGGTACTGGATCTCCGGGGAGTCCATGCCGGGGTGGTAGTACGGCGGCCGGTAGAGGTCCGCTTCGAGCTGGTCGTCCGTGATCGGGATGCGCAGGTGGTCGCGGAAGGCCTTGAGGTCCGCGAGGGTGAGCTTCTTCATCTGGTGGGTCGCGTTGC